>JBGPHO010000327.1:0-3071 GCA_041484425.1 Gemmatimonadaceae bacterium | reverse complement strand
GGACCGTCGATCGTCCAGCGCCAGAGATCGCAGAACGAGCACGTGAACGGACACTCGGCGCCAGTGAGAAAGACCGTGAGTGCCCGCTCGATCCGGCCGTCCGACCGCCGCTCCTCCTCGACCAGGGAGCCGTGCGCCCTGTGCGAATCAACGCGCGCCTTAGGCGGACGGAGGCTTCGAATGCGTCGATCGACAGCCGTGACGCTCACACGACGGCGGCGTGCAGCGTCTCGAAATGGCGGCGGTAGCGTGCCTCGTTCTGTGGGAACACTCGGGCGGCCTGCGCGGCCGAGACCGATCCGTGCTGGAACCGGCGCTTGGGAAAGACGGGCATCTCGAGCCCCAGCACCGAGCGAACGCCGCGCAAGACGATCTCACCTTTCAGCGCGTACAGTCGCTCGTGCGAGCCCTCGGTCAGCTCGGCAAAGGGAATCGCCTCCGCCACCGCGATTACAGAGGGACGAATGTAAGGGCTGAATCCGTCGAATCCGTGTTCGCGCGCACACGCGTAGCTTCGGACGCAGCCGCGGCTATAGCCGCCCGAATAGGTGAGCGAGTGCTTGATGGAGTCGACGCCCCACCCTTCCTGGTAGAGCATGCGGTTGTTGACGACGCTCCGGATCGTGAGCTCGCTGTTCTCCTCGATCGGATAATCCTTCAGATTTTCATCGCCCCCATCGCCGTCGACGAGCAGGCGCCAATCCGGATAGCGCTCGCGAATGCCAGCCAGCAGCGCGAGGTTCACCGCGGCGCATTCGACGTCGAGGGGTTTGTAGTCCTCGATCACGGCCACGGCGCGTAGTGGGTCGAGCGCGCTCGAGGAGACGTCGATTCTCTCGCCGAGCATCTCGAGATGGGTGCGACTAAGGAACTCATGCGCCTGTCGCACGTCGTCTCCTTCGCCATCCACTGAAAGCGTAAATGCCTTCAGCCGAGCGGGCGAAGCCCCTTCGTTCAACAGCAGCTTGTACAGGCAGAGCAGGATCGCGCCGCTGTCGATGCCTCCCGAAAACGGAACGCCAATCGGCACGGCGGGGTCCTGTACGAGGAGCCATCGACGCAGCTCGCTGTAAACCGCCTCGATGTACTGGCGGCCGATCAGATCCAGATCCCTGGGCAGCGTGCCTCGGGGTGGGTCGAAGAAGCGGCGATGTACGGGGTTAGGGTCGGGACACCCGACCAGTCGCAGCGTCGTGACATGGTGCGCCGGAACCATGCGCGAGTAGCTCGGGTGGAACTGCTCGGCCCATCCCCGGCGGGAGAGCTCCGCGGCGATCTCGTCGATCCGCTCGGCCACGATAAGCGCTGGTCCGTCGGCGGACTTCGCCAGAAAGTATCGCAGCGGACGGTCGAGACTTCGCGCCAGCACGACGCGCTCCCCATCCTGTGCTACGAGGGCATAGGAGCCATCGATGCTGAGTACCGCTCCGATGTCACCGGCAAGCAGCAGGCGTCGGGCTTCAGATTCGTCAATCGACCAGAGTCGTTGGGACTCTTCCGGAATCAGGTTGACGACGCGGGAAATAGGCAGCTGCTGGTTCATGAGAAAAAAATAGCTCCCGTTTGGTACTGCTGCTATTATGGTGCTCCCGCAAGCGCTCGTGCAGATTGCTCCTCACACTCAACGAAGGGATCTGTGCCCGGCATTCTGATCGCGCTGGCAAGGCTCGCGCGCGTGCATAATTTGCGCTTTTTCACCCTCCTGATCCCACTTCTCTGGTCCGCTGGCTGCACCGGGAAAAGTGGTCGCCCGGCATTCAAACTCCTGAGCCCGGAGCAGACAGGCGTCACCTTCGCGAACACCATCGCGACGAGTGATTCGTTCAACGTCCAGACCGACGTCTATGTGTACAACGGCGCCGGCGTAGGCGTCGGTGACATAGACAATGACGGACTGCCGGACATTTTCTTCGCCGGCAACATGGTCTCCAGCCGCCTGTACCTGAACAAGGGCCACATGCGCTTCGAGGACATCACCAAGCAGGCGGGCGTGAGCACGACGCGGTGGGCCACTGGCGTTACGATGGTCGACATCAATGGCGATGGATATCTGGACATTTACGTCTCGGTCTCCGGACCCGCGTGGTCGAAAGGCAAGGACCGTGCGAATCTCCTCTTCATCAACAACAAGGATCGCACTTTCACCGAGGCCGCCGCGCAATACGGCATCGCCGACACGGGCTTCACGACGCACGCCGCCTTCCTGGACTACAACAAGGACGGGTGCCTGGACCTCTTCCTGTTGAACAATTCGCCGAAGGATTTCACGCGCGGTGACATTTCGACGCATCCGTCCGGAATGCGCGGAGAAACACCCGGCAGTCACAACGAGCTTTATCGAAACAACTGCGACGGAACGTTTACCAATGTCTCCAAGGAGGCCGGAATACTTCGAGATGCCGGCTTTGGGCTCGGCGTTGCGGTTGCTGATCTGAACGGTGACGGTTGGCCGGACATCTATGTATCCAACGATGTCACGCCCAACGATGTCGTTTACATGAATAACGGGAATGGAACGTTCACGAACAAGCGGGGCGAGTGGCTGAAGCACACGAGTTTCGCGGGCATGGGCGTCGATATCGCCGATTTCAATAACGATGGCTGGCCCGACGTCGCCCAGGTGGACATGGAGCCACGGGACCTGAGCCGCCGGAAAAGGATGAGCGGATTCACGACCTACGCCGGTCTCCAGGAACTGCGGAGCAGGGGATTCCGCGATGATTACGGCGCAAACACGCTGCAACTGAATGACGGTATCACGAAGGATGGCGATGTGATCTTCAGCGACATTGCCGCTCTCGCCGGTGTCGCAGCGACGGATTGGAGTTGGAGTCCACTCCTGGCGGACTTCGACAACGACGGCTACAAGGACCTGTTCATCGGCAATGGCTATCCGAAGGCTGTCAACGATCTGGATTACATGCCGGCCGCTTTTTCAGCGCGCCGAAAGGGAAACGTCGCTGAAGCGCTCAGAATTTTGAAGCAGCTGCCGGCCTACGACGTCTCCAACTACTTCTTCCGCAACAATGGCGACCTCACATTCACTGACAAAACCAAGGACTGGGGATTGG
>JBGPHO010000326.1:0-3072 GCA_041484425.1 Gemmatimonadaceae bacterium | reverse complement strand
GACTGGTCTTCGGGATCGAGCTCCTCGATGTTGACGCCCGCGATGATCGCGTCCAGCGTGTCGGCGTTCTGACGTGTGATCATGTCGTAAGCGCGGGCGACGCCGCGAATGCCGTTCGCTGACGCGATGACGACGGGCTTGAATGGCGGCTCGGAAGCCCTCACCCTGTCGATGACGGAGATCCGCGGCGTCGCGGCATTCGCGCTGCGGTCGAGCGTGAGTGCGGCCGCAGCAGCGGCGCTGGCTCCTAGGAATTTCCTTCTCGAGATTTCCATTCACCGCTCTCCATTAGGTGTTTCTTTGAAAATGGGGCCTACGCTTTTCGGGGTGACAAACGTTAGTCCCGGTAGATCTTCACCGTGATTTTTCCGTCGCTCGTCACCCATGCGCGATACATCCCCGGAGTGTTGAAGGGCGGTTTTCTCCATTACCAGTCTCGCCAGCGAGATCGGATTCCTGACGTGCTCCACAGCGGCGACCGCGCCGGCATTCAGCGTCTTGCCGTCCATGATCGAGGCATCGAGCTCGTTGACGCCGTTCGCCGTGAACACCGCGCCCTTCCCGGCATTGAACAGCGGACAATTCTCCATCACTCTGATCACTGCTTCGACCGCGTCGAGGCTGGTGCCTCCGCGCGAGAGAATCTGATAACCGGTGCGCAACGCGATCGTAAGCGTGTCGATGTACGCTTTCTCCATCTCGGGCGTCATGCTGGACCGGAGGATCGTGCCGGCGCCACCATGAATCACCACCACGAAGTTGGGCGAGGACGCCGCCTGTGAATGCAGTGCGACGGGGAGACAAAGCGGGACCAGGAGGCCGGCGCAAGCTGCCAGTCGAAGAAAGGAGCGCGGCATATTCTGGGTGGACGGAGAACGTTGCGGCGCCTGCATCGCGAGGCAGGCGAATGACTTCAATAAGGTATTCGGCCGGCATAGCTTCCCGCTACGAGCGGTAACTCCCGCAACGGACCCTTGAAGGTTAGTTTCTACGTGCCTCAGCCTGAAAAAATCCGTAAGTGTTTCACCCAGCGAAGGTGAGACGCCCTTCACTCGACGAGAACAGGATTTCCATCGCATGAAAGGTTCTGCCCGCCTCCGGCGGCTTGCATCCTACGCATTTGTCGCCGCACTTGCCGTGGCGGCTGTTTCCTGCAACGAAGCGCATCCCAACAGCACGCTCTCCCCGCACACGGATCTCGGACGGGAAATCGATTTCCTCTGGGACCGCCTGCTGCTGCTCGGCACAATCGTGTTCATCCTGGTCGAGGGAGTCCTGATCTTCGTCGTGTTCAGGTATCGACGCAGAGAGAATCAGGGGACGCCTCCGCAGACCCATGGCAGCACCAAGCTGGAAATCGCGTGGACGCTGATCCCGGCCGTGATCCTGGTGTTCATCGCCGTACCGACGGTCAGGACGATCTTCATCACGCAGGCGCAGGCCGCGCCCGGCTCGCTCAACATCGAGGTGACGGGGCACCAGTGGTGGTGGGAGTTCAGGTATCCCGAGTACGGCGTGACGACCGCAAACGAGATTTACCTCCCGGTAGGGCGCACGGTGAATTTCAGACTGCGGTCGGCCGACGTGATTCACTCGTTCTGGGCGCCAGAGCTCGGGGGGAAGCGCGACGTCGTTACGAATCGCACGAATTACATCTGGTACACCCCCGACACTTCCATCTCCGCCAACGTCTGGAACGGATTCTGTGTAGAGTACTGCGGCGCGTCGCACGCCAACATGCGCTTCAGGGTTTTCACGGTGACGCCGCAGCAGTTCGAGTCGTGGGTGGCGGGACAGAAAATGCCCGCGAGGTTCGGAGCAGCTGGTCCAACGGCGCCGACGACGGGTCCCATTCCGCCACCACACGAGGGGCCGGCTGTGACGCCGCCGGCCGGGTCGAATCCACCCGGTTTCATCTTTCCGCGCGAGCAGGTTCCGGACTACGCAATTCCGCACGCGCCCATACCGCCGGGGCTCAAGTTCACGCCGGGGCTCACCGGAAATGCGCATCGTGGGTTGAAGACCTTCACAGGCTCAGCGTGCATCGGTTGTCATTCGATCGCCGGCAACCCGATGGCGATGGGCACGACAGGCCCGAACCTGACCCACGTCGGATCACGACTCACGATCGCGGCGGGTCGTTTCCCGAATACGGCCGCGTATCTTGCGCTCTGGATCAAGAACGCCCGGGCCATGAAGCCTGAAATCATCATGCCGACGCTCGGCCTCGATGAATACGACCCTGTTCTCAAAGCGAAAGTCACGTCAGCAACCGGCGGCCTCACCGATCAACAGATCGCCGACATCGTCGCTTACCTAACCGCACTGAAGTAACCGGAGACAAGACTTGGCAACGACTGCACGCGCGGCCCCGGCGCATTCCCTCGATTCCTACGGCGAACACTCAGGAGTGTGGGCCTGGCTGACGACCGTCGATCACAAGCGGATCGGCATCCTGTACCTGTACACCGCGCTCTTCTTCTTCATGTTCGGTGGAGTGGAGGCGATAATCATCCGCGCGCAGCTGGGTGCCCCCAATCAGCACCTCGTGTCGGCCGAGTTCTACAACCAGCTCTTCACGATGCACGGGACGACCATGATCTTCCTCGCGATCATGCCGCTCTCGGCAGCGTTCTTCAATTTCCTGATTCCGCTCCAGATTGGTGCCCGCGACGTGGCCTTTCCGCGACTCAACGCATTCAGCTATTGGGTCTATCTCTTCGGCGGAATCTTCATCACGGTTCCGATTTTCTTCGCCGTCGCGCCGAACGGTGGTTGGTTCGGATACGCGCCACTCACGACCAGGGCTTACTCACCCGGAATCAACATCGACTTCTGGGTGATCGGCCTTCAGATACTTGGCATCTCGTCGCTGGCGGCGGCGTTCAACTTCCTGACGACGGTCATCAACCTCCGCGCGCCCGGCATGACGTTCATGCGGATGCCGATGTTCACCTGGATGGCGTTCATCGTTCAGGTGCTGATGGTGCTGGCGTTCCCGGTCATCACGATCGCGCTGGTGTTCCTGCTGTTCGACCGCTTCTTCGGCACGAACTTCTACAACACGGTGAG
>JBGPHO010000325.1:0-3089 GCA_041484425.1 Gemmatimonadaceae bacterium | reverse complement strand
TGGCGAAGTAGGAGGGCGATCCGACCACGACTAAGCGCAGATCGCCGGACACCGGCACCGCGATCATGTCGCGGTCGATCACCTCGCCCAGGCGAATTCCCGCGTCGTACCCAGCGGCGACGATGTCGACTGGCTCGTCGCTCGCGAACAAATCCAACTGGATGTGCTCGTATTCCTCGAGGAAGTCGGCGAGCAACGGCCCGTTCAGAAAACTCTCGGCCGCGCCAGACACATGCAGACGCAGCGTGCCGCGCGGCTCGTCACCGAGCTCGCCCACCGCGGCGACCGCGGTCCGCAGTTCGTCGAGAGCCGGCCGCGCTGCGGCGAATAGTCGCTCGCCTGCTTCGGTGAGATGAACGCTCCGCGTGGTGCGGCGCACGAGCGCAACGCCGAGCCTCTCCTCGAGCCGGCGCAGTGCCTGACTTATCGCCGAGCCACTTACGCCGAGTCGCTCGCCCGCGGCGCGGAAGCCCTTCGCTTCGGCGACCGCGACGAACACGTCGATCCCGTCGAGTTCATCGCTGATTGGGAAGCAGAGCTTATCAGGGCATGAATCATTGTCAAGTAGACCGCCCGGCGGAGATGCGTTTGATTGTTACCATGACCCAAACGCAGGAGAGTACGCATGCAGAAGCGAAAACTTGGAAAGAGCGGGCTGGAGGTTTCAGCGATCGGGTTCGGCGCCATGGGAATGAGCCAGAGCTACGGCCCAACTGGGCCGAGGGAAGAGATGATCGCTGTGTTACGAACAGCAGTTGAGCGTGGCGTTAGCTTCTTCGACACCGCCGAAGTCTATGGTGCGGGCCACAACGAATTGCTCGTCGGCGAAGCCCTCGCTCCTTTCAAGGGACAGGTGGTGATCGCAACGAAGTTCGGGTTCAAGGATCCCGCCGCCGGACCTGGTGCTGGTCTGGATAGTAGCCCCAAACGTATCCGACAGGTCGTCGAGACATCACTCAAGCGACTGAGAGTTGATGCGATCGATTTGTTATATCAGCACCGTGTCGATCCTGCCGTTCCGATCGAGGATGTGGCGGGCGCAGTGAAGGATCTGATCACGGAAGGAAAGGTGAAACACTTCGGTCTCTCCGAGGCGAGCGCGAAGACGATCCGTCGCGCGAATGCAGTGCAACCAGTGACCGCCGTTCAGAGCGAATACTCGCTGTTTTGGCGAGAGCCCGAGAAGGAAATCCTGCCGACCTGCGAAGAGCTCGGCATCGGCTTCGTTCCATTCAGCCCGCTGGGTAAGGGGTTCCTCACCGGGAAGATCGACGAGAAGACGACATTCGACAGCACTGACTTCCGCAACACCGTCCCCCGTTTTACGCCGGAGAATCGGAAGGCGAATCGGGCTGTCGTCGAGATTCTCGCAAGAATCGCCGAGCGCAAGGAGGCGACGCCTGCGCAGATTGCGCTGGCATGGCTGCTAGCGCAAAAACCGTGGATCGTTCCGATTCCAGGCACTCGGAAGCTCGAGCGGCTGGAAGAGAACATCGGCGCGGCGTCGGTCGAGCTTACGCCCAGCGACCTCCGTGAAATCGAGAATGCTGCCTCCACGATCACCGTGCAGGGTGCGCGGTACTCCGAGGCTGCGGAGAGAATGATCGATCGCTGACCCGATCTACATAGTGGCGAGGAGCCGAACATGGAGAAGTTGCTTTCACCTGGCGTGGTGTGACCAAAGAAATGAACGATCAGGGTTCATTGAAAGGGAGACAAATCATGCGGATCGGCATTCTTGGTTCGGGTCTGATGGGTGGCAAGCTCGGGACGATCTTCGCCCGAGCGGGCCACGACGTGGTGTTCAGCTACTCGCACAGCAAGGCCAAGCTCGAAAAACTGGCGCGCGATGCGGGCAGGCAGGCTCGTGCTGGCACGCCCGCTGAGGCGGCGCGGGACGCGGACGTGTTGTTGCTCGCCGTCCACTGGTCGCGCGTAGACGATGTGCTGACGCAGGTCGGAGTTCTTTCCGGCAAAGTCATCGTCACTTGTTCGATGCCAATGAATGCGGACGACACTGGTCTCGTCATCGCGAACACGTCGTCCGGTGCGGAGGAACTCGCGAAGAAAGTTCCCAAGGCTCGCGTCGTTTCTGCGTTCAACACCGTGCCGAGCGAAGTGCTGTTCAGCGTTTTCGAGCGCAAAGGCAGCGGGACGCGACCGAGTGTCGTGTATTGCGGGGACAACGCAAAGGCGAAGAAGGTGGCTGCTCAATTGATCAGCGACGTTGGGTTCGAGCCGATCGATGCAGGCCCGCTTCGAATCGCGAGATACACCGAGCCGTTCACGATGCTCGTCGGTCAGCTAGCGTACGAGGGAGATCGCGGACCAGCGATGGCATATCGCTTCGAGTGGTTCGAGGAGCGAGAGTAGGCTGAAGGAAAGCCGCTAAACCCGAACCCTCTTGTCGGGATTAAAGTACGCGGTTAGCTTCCCGCCGTTCGAAACATCCCTACCCAAGCTAACCCATGCCAAATCGTCTCTATTTTCTTTCCTTTGCCGTCTTACTTGTGAGCCCTTTATCAGTCGCATCGGCCCAGCAGGGCTATGAGTTCGAGGTATACGACACACATCTCACAAAGCCCGGAACCACGGAGTTTGAGCTGAACACAAATTTCGTGGCGTCGGGCCGCAAGCAGATCGAGAACGGCCTGTTCCCCACGCACCACATGTTGCGATCCAGCTTCGAGATCGGACGGGGTCTTACAAATTGGCTTGAAGCGAGCGCGTACGTGCTCGGTGTCCATCAATCCGGCATTGGTAGCTCCTATGTCGGGAATCGCCTGCGGGTAACTGCATCGGCGCCCTCCGCCTGGAATTTGCCCGTGGAATTCGGACTGACTCAGGAGATCGGGTACGCTCGTCCCGGCTTCGCCGAAAATCGCTGGACGTACGAGCTCTCGCCCATGATTGGAAAGGCATGGGGCCCCTTAGCGGTCGCCTTCAATCCGGTGTTTGAACGGAGCCTGACTGGGGAGGCGTCTCACCCGGTGGAATTTGAGCCGAAAGCCCGAGTCGGTTACGGTATCGGAGCCGAAGGATCGATCTCTCTGGAGTATTACAGTACCCTCGGCCCAACGTCCGGATTT
>JBGPHO010000324.1:0-3141 GCA_041484425.1 Gemmatimonadaceae bacterium | reverse complement strand
CCATCGCGCAACCCGAATACGGTGCGATGTACTGCATCGGCGCCGGGTCCGACGCGCCGGCGACGACGACGATCGAATACTCCATCGCGCCCGCCTGCCGGAGTTTCTCGACAACTGAGGCGACCGTCGAATTCTTCTGGCCGATGGCGACGTAGACGCAGATGACGCCCGTGCCCTTCTGATTGATGATCGTATCAATCGCGATGGCAGTCTTCCCGGTCCCGCGATCGCCAATGATCAGCTCTCTCTGCCCGCGGCCGATCGGAATCATCGAGTCGATGGCCTTGATGCCGGTCTGGAGCGGCTCCTTCACCGGCTGCCGGACGATGATTCCGGGCGCCTCCGATTCGACTTTGCGCGTGTGCTTGGCGTTGATCGGGCCAGCGTCGTCGAGCGGACGTCCGAGTGGATCGACAACGCGGCCAACGAGCTCGTGCCCGACAGGAACCTCGAGCACGCGACGCGTGCGCCGGACCTCGTCTCCCTCCTTTAACTGGAGGTAGTCGCCCAGCACGACAGAGCCGATGTTGTCCTCTTCCAGATTGAGGGCGAGGGCGGTGATCTTCTCACCGGTCTCGGACGAAGTCACCTCGAGCATCTCGCCGGCCATCGCCTTCTGCAGACCGTAGATGCGAGCGATTCCGTCCTTGACCTCGAGGACGGTGCCGACATCCTCGACATCGAGCTCGTGGAGGTCCGCCGCCTCGATCTCGCGGAGGAGTATGTCCTTGATTTCGCTGGGACGAAGGATCGTATCAGTGGCCATGATCAGTGCGCTCTGAATCTGGGTTGTCGGGAGCCCTGGAACCCCGTTCGGCGGAGGGATTTCCTAGCTTGTGAAATTTATCACAAGCTCCATTTTGGTGCAACGACAGACCTTCTGGAAACGACAGACCTTCTGGAAGAGTCGGGCCGTAAATCGTAGGGGAGAGGTTCCGGCGCAAAATCAGGCGTCCACAAAACCGAAGCAGGGAGCAGTCGGCTTTGCAGCTAATCGCCTGGAGCTGCATACTGGCGTTCGAGATTCCCGGAGGCCTGCCGTCGCGCGCTTCCTCGAGAACTCTAGAAGTCCGTTGCAACCCCGACTCTACGTCCTGCTCCGAGTTCTCCCCTGGGCAAATCGGTCGATGAGATCCGTCGTCCTGAGCCTGGCGAGCGACGCCGGGCGGGTGCCGAAGATCCTCTGCGCGGTGACTGCCAGGTGGGATGACGAGGCGAAGTCGAGGATCCGCGCGATGTCGCGGATGTCGTGGCCAGGGTTTTTTGCCAGTTCCGCAGCCGCGATCAGCCTCACCAGATCGATGACGCGCTTGAGATTCGGCGCGCCCGGTTTTGCGAAATTCCGGCTCAGGTGCTCGCGGCTCAAACCCACGGCCTTTGCCAGTTCCTTCGTAGTGACCGGCCGGCCCGAATGCGCGACGATCACATCCCACGCGCTTTTCTGGAGCGAAGTGGTGAGGCCGAGCGTAGGCGGCGGCTCTCCCAACGCCAGTCGAAAGCGCGTCGAGAAAGTATGCGGATGCACCAGATCGCGCGCCGAATTCTCGTCGATTCCTTCGACGATCACATCGATGAACCCGAGTCCCGCGCAGCGGGCGGCGGCCGGCGCATCCGTCGGCCGCAGCGGCATGATCGCGAAGAAGGGTGCGCTGGGAAATTCGGCCGCAAACGCTGCTGCCTTCCACGTGTCCTCGCCGGGTGAGCCGAGGTCTATGAGCGCGGCATCCACCAGCACTCTCCGAAAGACGGCTTCGAGCTCCTCGGCCGAGCGTGTGGTGATGATCTTCCACCTCCGCCGCGGGAACGCGGCGCGGACGAGCGCGCGAGCCCGATCGCGCTCGAGGTGAACGACGAGCGATGGCAGCGTCGATCCGTTTGTGGATGAAGTCAAGATCAGACCCCGGCTTCCACGGTGTCGAGGTCGGGCTTGCCCTCGATGAATTGCCGGACGATGGGATCCCGCGTGTGCTGGATCTCGTCAACCGTCCCGACCTGCCGGACCTTTCCCTCGAATAGCATCGCGATTCGCGAGGCGACGGTGTACGCGCTCCGCATGTCGTGAGTGACGACGATGCTCGTGACGCCGAGCTTCTCCCGCATGCGGATCATGAGCTGGTCGATGATCGCGCTGGTGACCGGATCGAGTCCGGTGGTCGGCTCATCGTACAGGATGTACTTGGGTTGCCGCGCGATTGCTCGCGCGATGCCTACCCGCTTCCTCATTCCGCCCGACAGCTCGGCGGGGAACTTCTCCTCGACGCCGGGAAGATCCACGAGCTCCAGCGCTTCGCCGACGCGTTTCATGATGTCGCGCTCGTTGAGCCGTCCCTCCTTCCGAAGTCCCATGGCGACGTTGTCGCAGATGGAAAGCGAGTCAAACAGCGCGGCGAACTGGAAAACGTAGCCGATGTGCGAGCGGAGCGCGTACAGATCCACACGCGAGAGCTTCGGGACCTCCTGGCTGTCGACCCAGACGGTCCCTCGATCGGGCTCGAGCAATCCAACGATGTGCTTGATCGCAACCGACTTGCCGGTGCCCGAGTAGCCGATGAGGGCCACAGTCTCCCCTTCTTCGACCTCGAGCGAGAAGCCCTCCAGCACTTTCTTGGGACCGAAGGACTTGTGGACGTCGATCAGCTTGATCATGTCACAAAGATGGAGCCCGGCTCTCGCGAGGGAAGGGGTAAAACGGGCATCGGGGCGGAGGGACGGGTGGTGCAACTGAATAGGCGGGAGGTCCCAGTAGCGCAGATGTCAGTGATTTAGTTCACGACGCCCGGACTTATCTCCGCGGCGTAGTAGTGACTGCCTGTGGGTTGACGCACACGAGTAGAGTCAGGGCGTAGTGAACTAACGACTGACATCTATGCTACTGACGCCTCCCACCCGTTCAGTTGCTTTGCTTTCGACCAAAACGAGATGCCAGAGCCCTTCCCCCGCCGGGGCCCCGGTGCATCTTTGTGACATGATCAAGCTGATCGACGTCCACAAATCCTTCGGCGCCAAGAAAGTGCTGGAGGGCTTTTCCCTCGAGGTCGAAGAGGGCCAAACAATGGCCCTCATCGGCTTTTCGGGCAGCGGCAAGTCGGTCGCGATTAAGCACATCGTTGGATTGCTCGAGCCCGATCGCGGAACTGTCTG
>JBGPHO010000323.1:0-3153 GCA_041484425.1 Gemmatimonadaceae bacterium | reverse complement strand
TCCCGCGATAACTCTCGCGCGCCAGAGCAGCGACGGAGCCGGCTCCGCGATTATCGGCGACGGAGTTGGCTCCCCGACTGTCGTTGGCCGTCAGCATGGAGCGCTCCAGCCGAGCGCGGCGGCGGCATGCGAAGGCAGACCCTCCGCGTTGGCGAGAACTGCGGTGTCCATTGCGAGACGCTGGGCCGCCGCTCGAGTCACCTTCTGGTACGACGTCCAACGAACGAAGTCGAGCAGCCCGAGTCCCGAGTAACTGCGCGCCAGCCCGCCGGTTGGTAGAACGTGATTGCCGCCGGTTATGTAGTCACCGAACACGACCGACGACTGCTCGCCGACGAACACGCAGCCCGCGTTCCGGATGTCAGGCAGCACACGCTCCGCATCGTCGAGGGCCAGCAATAAGTGCTCGGGCGCAAAAGCGGTCGCGAACTCGACGGCTTCGGCGATGGAATCGGCTCGCAGCAGGGCACCCTTCTGCTCCAGCGCATCGCGAATGACATCGGCGCGTGGAGCGTTCAGCAGCGCTTGCCCGATGGCGCCACCGATCGAGACCGCGGTCTCGTCCTCGAGACAAACGACGACAACGCAAGCGTTCACATCGTGCTCCGCCTGCGCGACGACTTCGCGGGCGATTGTGAGCACGTCGCAACCTGCATCGCAAATCACCAACAGCTCGCTCGGCCCCGCCGGACAGTCGATCCCTACATCTCTGCTGACCTGGAGCTTTGCCTCGGCTACGTACGCGTTGCCCGGTCCGACGATCCGGTCGACGCGCGGAACGCTCTCGGTACCGTAGGCCATCGCCGCGATCGCGCCGGCCCCACCGAGGGCGAAGACACGATCCACTCCGGCGATTTCGCACGCGGCGAGCACGACCGCTGCCGGACACCCGTCTCTTTGCGGCGGAGAGCAGAGAATGATTTCGGAAACACCGGCGGCGCGCGCGGGAATTCCCGCCATCAGGACGCTGCTCGCGTACGCGGCGCGACCACCCGGCGAGTAGATCCCCACTCGCTGCAACGGATCGGGCCGCCTGCCGATCGTCACGCCTGGCTCGGTTTCGACTTCCACCGACTGCGGCGGTGCTGCGGAGTGAACCATCTCGATGTTCCGCGCTGTGCGCTCGAGCGCGGATCGGAGCCGCGGATCGATCTCCGCGAGTGCACTCCGTCGAACGGCGCTTGGTACCTCGAGGGCTGCGAGCGCCACTTCGTCGTACCTGCGCGCCATCTCACGCAGCGCGCGGTCGCCCTCCACCCGCACGCGCCGCACTATCTCCGACGTCGTCTCGCGCACGAGCGAGCTCGTGCCGTCCGTTCTGCGCAGGACAGACGCGCGCTCGTCCGCGGACAACGCGCTCAAGGCGCCCGTGTATCTCCAGCCCGTTTTCTCGATCGTCTGGCTCACGGCATCAGGCGCTCCACCCGCGTGACGAGAATCCCACTGGCATCGAGAGCTTTGAGCGCGCCGATCGTTTTGTAGACCGTCCCCGCATCGACCACCGCGTGCACCGCCACACGGTCGCCGCCGTTCAGGATGTCGATCACGGTCGGGCCGTTGATGCCGGGAATGATCTGCTTGACGGCGTCGAGCGACCGGCGGGGCACGTTCGCCATCAGGTACCTCTTGCCGCGCGCTCTCACGACCGAATCGAGCGCCATGATGAGCGAGTCGAGCGCATCGCTTTTGGCCCGCTCGAAAACGGTGTCGCATCTCGTGACGAGCTGCGCGCATGACGTAAGGAGGGTTCCGATCTCGCGCAGGCCGTTGACTCTGAGCGTCGACCCCGTCGATGTGATATCGACAATGATCTCGGCGATCCCGAGGAGCGGCGCGATTTCCGCGGCGCCCGAGATAGGCACGATCTCGACACCTTGACCGCGCGCCTGGAAGAAGTTTCGCGTGATGTTGGGGTAGGAGGTGGCGACGCGAGTCGCGGTTGCGATGTCGTCGAGGGTCCTGATGACGCTGTCCTCGCGCGCGGCGGCGATCAGACGGCACTCGCCGAAACCGAGGTCGAGTCGCCGCTCGACCGGTCGTCCCGATTCACAAACTAGGTCCCACCCCGTGACCCCGACATCCGCCACGCCGTCGGCGACGAATTCCGGTATGTCCTGTGCGCGAACGAACAGCGCCTCGAATTCTCCGCCGAGCGATGCGGACAGCGCGCGATCACCCTTCGAGAGCACCGGAAGTCCGGCATCTCCGAAGAGCTCGCGCGTATCGTCGGCGAGCCGTCCCTTGTTTGGCAGTGCGATCTTGAGCATGAGATAAGTGGTGGAAAACAAAAAGCCCGTCCAGGAATGGGACGGGCTGCGGAAGCTCTGTGAGTGGAGTCTGACTAGTCGACTATAGTCTGACGTGCACGCGCAAAAGCGCCCCGCGGCCCGTGAGGCCGTGGTGGGTGCGCGCATGGCGGAGTGAAGTGAACGTGGTCATCGATTCAATCCTAAACGCATCAGGCGGGGAGCGCAACGGGGGCTGCCTTGTCAATAATTAGTTTGCGGCTGAAAAGCACTGCCGCCCGCTGCCCGCTATTAGCTGTTAGCTACCGGCTTCACTGCGTCGGGACAGCCCTCGGTTGATTCATGACACAGACAAAGGCCCTGCGTTTTTCACCTCGCTCCACCCGGGTCTGTCCCGTCGTAGGCCGCGAGTAGCCGGCAGCGTTAAGCGGGCAGCGGGCAGCAGTGTAGTTGACGAGGCGCCCATTCTTGATCTTTACTTTTCCCGCGTCGTGTTCTAGCTTGCCCGCATGAACCGTTTCTGGTTTAGCGCGAACTACTACTACGTCTTCTTCGGTTACAACCGACGGGGGCCCCAGTCGCGCGTGCGGTAAAGTTCAAAGTTCGACAACGCAGACAGACTACGGGCCTCCGCAATCGCGGGGGCCTTTTTGTTTCAGGGCCCCGCGCGGAGCAAAATCCACTTCTCAATTCTCACGCAGGGGCAGTCATGGCAGGATCCGAATCGACTCACGCGAAAACGATAAGACCTCATGGGCACGACACCTTCCCCTCGAAGGATCTGTCGCGTCCGTATCGTCTCGCTGCCCATGGCTCGGCTGCGCGAGCGACTCGGCCGGTGCGCGTGAGCGACAGCGTCATGATCGGTGGCGCCGCAATCACCGTGATCGCCGGACCCTGCTCAGTC
>JBGPHO010000322.1:0-3176 GCA_041484425.1 Gemmatimonadaceae bacterium | reverse complement strand
GAGGAATCGCCGAGGAAAGCATCGTGGCCGAGAGACGAGTCGAGCTCGATGAGCTGGCTGGGACCGCCCAGCCTGTGCGCCAGCTCGCGACTCTGCGCGAGCGGGACCAGCCGGTCACTGCTGATGGCAATCACGGTCGCCGGCACGGTGACATCCTCGGGACGGATCCTGTGAAGATCGAGCGAGAGCGAGAGCGCGTTGTACTTCTCCGGCGTCCACCGCTGTGCGAACTCTTCACCGTGCCGCTTCAGGTAGCTCCCGATGCGATCCTCGACAAGGCGTGAATCGTCCCGATCACATCCTTTGAGGCGTTCCTCGAAGTGCTGAGGCGTCAGGTAGCTCGTCATCGCGATGCCGCGAGCGATAGCCAATCCATCGCGCTCACGACCCACCGCGCTTCCGAGCGCGACGACGCGGCGCTGAAGATGTCGGAGCGCCGTCGCGATCGGGTCGCTCTCGTGGGCCGCGCTGATCACGATCAGACGCCTTGCGCGCGCCGCGAATCTGACGCCGAAGGCAAGCGCGACCATCCCGCCATATGATGCGCCTACCAGCGCATGCAGGCTGTGAACGCCGGCTTGATCGAGGACCGTGGCAAGCACTTCAGCCTGATCGGCGGTCGTAACCGGCGCCGTGCCTGTTCCGCTCGTGACGTAATCGATGCCAAGGACCCGAAACTGCCGAGTATCGATTGCACGGCCCGCTCCTACCACATCTTCCCACCATCCCGGAGACGGATCTGAAGCGGACGATGTGACGTGCTTCGACGCGGAGATACCGCCGAGTACAGCGATGACCGGCGCTCCACGAGGTCCGACGATCTCGTAGTGTACTGTCGGCGGATCAAACTCGCCCAAAGCGCGAGCAGGTTCGCGCGCGGACGTGATGCTCGGGACGCTCGGTGCGACCAGTGAGGCGGCGGTCATTGGACCTCCTCCGCTTTGTAAGTCTCGTATCGAGCAACCGAAGGCTCCACATTCAACGCACGCAGCGCGGCCGTCAGACACTGCACGGATTCCCAGGGTGCTGGGGCCGTGATGAGCGCCGCATCAGGACCATCGCCGGCGCAGCGCTCCGAACGAAGCTCGACCGCCGTTGCAGTCCGTTGTAGTGTCGCTACATCGAGATGGGCCGCGACGAGCCAACGATGTTCACGCGGATCAGCGATGGAGCGGAACTGCGCGGCTCCCGCCCCGCGATCGTTGGGGGGCGGTGAGACTCGAAGCAGATCGCTCAGCAGTGCCGCCGCAGTTGGAGGCCCGCCGGCACCCGGGCCGGACACGCTCAGCGGCGATCTCCAGCCAAGATCGACTTCGACTCGATTCTCCTCTAGAATCGTTCGCCCGAATGCGCTTTCCGAGGGAACGATCACCGGCTCGACTGCCGCCGTTACACGGTGTTCGGGCAACCGTGTACACTCGGCAATGAAGCGGACGCGCGCGCCGGTGTTCGTCGCAAATCGCACGAGGCGCTCCAGGCCGGGAACCAGTGGCGTCCGGCGAACGCGGAGGTCAGTTGGGCGTATGCCAAAGGCTATCCATGCGATGATGGCGAGCTTCGCCGCCGCATCCCGTCCGTCCAGATCACGCGCGCAGTCAGCCTCGGCCAGGCCACGCTCGCGAGCCGAGGCGAGGGCGCCATCGAGACTCGCGCCGAGCTCGAGCAGGGATATGACGTAGTTCGACGTTCCGTTCAGAATCCCACGCACGGACAGTGGCGTGGAAGCCCCCACAAGATCGCGCAGCGTCGAAATCACCGGGGCGCTTCCGCCGACCGCCGCGCCAAAATCGAGGCTGGTATCGTGTTCGCGAGCGAGCGCAGAAAGCGTGTGGCCATGCGACGCGACAAGTTCCTTGTTGGCCGTAACGACCTTCGTTCCGCGCGTCAGCGCGGCACACGCGATGGTTCGAGCCGGCTCGTGCCCGCCAACGGCCTCGATGAGCACATCGGCATCGTGGGCGAGAAAGGCAGCGAGGTCATTCGTAAAGAGCCGCGAGTCGAGCGGCAGGTTGCGCTCCCGGTTTGGATCACGCACCAGCACGCGCGTCAAATCGAAGCGTACGCCGAAGCGCGCCGCGATTGCGGGCGCGGACTCGTGGAGGAGCCGCACGAGGCCGCCGCCGACAACACCGCATCCAGCGAGAGCGACTCGAATTGTTCGCGGAGTGTCGAGGGGGGTGGTAGCCGCCGGCCTCCGGTGAGGTGTGAATTTCGTGGGGCTCGGGTTGCTGCGCGTGCCCGCGAAACCGTGAGAGTCATGGAGCGCCGGTGCAGGATCGATCTCGAGCTGCTGCTGGATAGTCATGGGGAGTCTGGTTGATGGACTCCGCGCATAAAGCAGAACGCCCGCGGCTGTGTGGCCGCGGGCGTTCCTCGCTTTTTAGCATTTATTTAACGTGGCTGCAATACGCGGCAAATTACCACAGGGTCTTCGATTGTTCGGGGATAATATGCAGAACTGGCTTTGGGGTCAAGGGACAAGCTTTCACTGCAGTTGGGTCGCGACAGAAAAAAAACGGGAGTCGCGAAACGCGACTCCCGCTTGAGATCCAGGCGAGCGGCCAGCTCTAGTACATCCCGCCCATACCGCCGGGATTGCCACCACCCTGGGCGCCAGCACCAGCCGGCTCCTTCTTCTCCACGATCAGTGCTTCGGTCGTGAGCAGGAGTCCCGCGATCGACGCCGCGTTCTGCAGCGCAGTGCGGGTGACCTTGGTCGGGTCGATGACGCCGGCCGCGACAAGATCCTCGTACTCATCGGTGAGCGCGTTGTAGCCGTAGCTGTTGTCCTTCGACTGGCGAATCTTCTCGACAACGATCGAGCCTTCACCACCAGCATTCTGGACGATTATCCGCATCGGCTCCTCGATCGCCCGACGGACGATGTCGACACCGATCTGCTCATCGGACTCCTCGAGCTTGAGGACCTTGAGCGCCTTCTGCGCGCGAATGAGCGCAACACCACCGCCGGGGACGATTCCCTCTTCCACCGCGGCGCGAGTCGCATGGAGCGCGTCTTCCACGCGCGCCTTCTTCTCCTTCATCTCGCTCTCGGTGGGTGCACCGACGTTGATCACCGCAACACCGCCGGCAATCTTGGCCAGACGCTCCTGAAGCTTCTCACGGTCGTAATCGGAGGTCGTCTTCTCGATCGCCGCCTTGAGCTCCTTGATGCG
>JBGPHO010000321.1:0-3177 GCA_041484425.1 Gemmatimonadaceae bacterium | reverse complement strand
CTCGCGGCTGGCGTCCCCGAAATCGGTGCCGACCATTATTCTCCTCGGCAAGCCGGACAACGCGGGTCGGACACCCAGCACCGGTACCGATGCTCTGCCCATGACGCGTGTGGCCGTGTTCTCACCGATCGCTTGCTCGAAGGCGCCGTGCTGATGGATACCCATCACGATCAGCTCGCTGTGTTGCGCCTCCGCTTCGTTGGCAATGCAAAGCGCGGCGTCTCCGACGACGCTGGTGATCGGCCAATCCTGATCTCTGCCGGTCGCCGCCGCAACCAGAGCATTCAAGGAGCGACGGCGATGGTAATGGAAGTCTTCTCCGAGCGAAGCTTCGGTGCTCGACTCCGCCGAGTCGGGGGCCCCCGACGCCGGCATCATGGGCTCGGCGGCGCTGATCACGCTCGGGGTTGCCCCGCGAGAGGTCAGGACATCGGCGACACGAATTGCGGTTCGAGCATTGTCGTCGTTCTCGATCGCCAGCAGAAGCTTGAACGAGGTGCCGGGGCAAAACAGATGGCGAAATCCGCGCGCGGCCGCGGCAGGTCTTGATTCCGTGGTTGGAGCCCGAGCTGTGCGGGTTGTCACGGCTCGCTTCCTTCTCTTCGGCTTCGCCGGCGGCGGTGCAGCTTCGGGTGGGCCAAGGGGAGTGCGCTTGCCACCCAGCGGTGGCGATACCGGCGCGCTTTCGAGCGGATGAGCATCGGCCCACGGCAACAGAGCTCTGTGGGTGTGCCGCACAGATTCGGTGCCGGCGGGTCCGGTTTCTTCCGTGTGCCCCGGCACGCAGACCTTTCCGTGCAGCGCCTCGAGGATCTCATCCTCGGCCAACTCGGCCGGAGTACGGTGTCCGTGTCGCGGGTGACTGTCTTCGTAGTATCCCATAAGGTGAAAGTGCAGCAATCGGCACGCCCTGTCCGTCGGAAATGCGCTGGTCTTTTGTGAGAGTTTTCCTCACGTGAGACTTTCGCCAAGTGGCCACCAGCAGCGAGACGTCTCGACGCGTGCCATCGGGCAAACTCTTACAACCGCACCGGCATCCCCCGACCAATCAAAACGAGTCTTCCTGACAGACGCGATGCGCGGCTCGATGCACTCTTCGTGTATGACAACCACTCTGATTCCCCGGCCCGTTGTTCAATCCGCGCCGCCGGGCACGATCCCTGACGAACGCTCGACCGATCTGATCGTCGCATTCGCAAATGCCCGGCGTTCCGATGTCCCGACGCTCGGCGGCAAGGGCGCCAACCTCGGCGAGATGACAGCGGCGGGGCTGCCGGTACCTCCCGGCTTCATTCTCGCCATCGAGGCATACGGTCAGTTCTATGAGAGCAACGAGCTCGGGCCCAGGATCGCCGCACTGGTCAAGGACATCAACCCGGACGATCCCGTCGCACTCGAGCAGAGAGCGAGCGCGCTGCGACAATTGATCCTTGGGGGCACTGTGCCCGACTCGCTTCGTGACGCGATCGAGAGCGCGTACGACGCGCTGACGAAGGACAAGGCGTCGGGCCGACGAGTCGCCGTACGCTCGTCGGCGACCGCCGAAGACACCGCACAGTTCTCGTTCGCCGGAATGTTCGAGAGTTTTCTCAATGTTTCGGGGAAGCCCGCGGTCATCGAGAGCGTGAAGGCGTGCTGGGCGTCGACGTTCAGCGCGCGTGTGCTCTTCTATCGCATCAAGCAGGGTCTGCCCGTCGAGATGCCGGTCGCGGTCATCGTGCAGCGGATGATCAACTCGGACAAGTCGGGCGTCATCTTCACGTCCGATCCGGCTACCCGCGACCCTACGCGGCTCGTAATCGAAGCGGCGTGGGGACTCGGCGAGGCGGTGGTACAGGGAGCCGTGACGCCCGACCGGCACGTACTCGACAAACAGTCGCTCTCGGCGATCGTGACGGAGATCGCGCAGAAAGAGTTTCTGCTCACATGGAACGACGCTGAGGGGTCGACCATTCGCGTCGACCTGACCGGAGATCCGCGCGCGAAGGCGCCCGTGCTGACGGCGAGCGAGGTCCAGACGCTGGGCACGCTGGCGCGGCGTGCCGAGGAGCACTATGGCGTTCCCCAGGATCTCGAGTTCGCGATCGAAGGCGCCGATGTCTATCTGACACAGAGCCGACCGATCACCACTCTGGCCACGGGACCCGCGATCGCCACCCCCGGGCCATCGGCGAAACCGCTGGTGCACGGGCTCGGCGCGAGCCCCGGTCGTGCGACCGGGACAGTTCGCGTGCTCGACTCGCCGAAGGACGAGGCGTCGATGAAGACGGGCGAGATCCTCGTAACGCGCATGACATCGCCGGACTGGGTCCCGATCATGCGGCGGGCGGCGGCCATCGTGACGGACGCGGGCGGCATGACGTCTCACGCCGCGATCGTCGCGCGCGAGCTCGGGCTTCCCTGCATCGTCGGTGCGCACGACGCAACACGTGTCCTCGCCACTGGATCGCTCGTGACTGTAGACGGAGCAGCAGGAACAGTCGTAGTGGGCACCATCGGTCTACCGGAGCCGGCAGCGGCACCCGCTACGACCGTCAATCAAGGCGCGAACGCCGCAGCCGTAGCACCGATCACCGCGACACGCCTCTACGTCAATCTCGCGGAACCTGATCGCGTCGCCGAAGTCGCATCGCGCGATGTCGACGGCGTCGGACTTCTGCGCGCCGAATTCATGATGCTGGAGGCACTCGACCACATGCATCCCCGTGCGTTCCTCGCGCAGAAGAGTGCCGACGAATTCGTGCGCCGAATGGCAGCGAGTCTTCGCTTGTTCGCGCAGGCGTTCAACCCGCGGCCGGTCGTGTACCGGGCGATGGACTTTCGCTCCAACGAATTCCGGAATCTGACCGGCGGCGCGGCCTACGAGCCAACGGAAGCGAATCCGATGATCGGGTATCGCGGTTGCTTCCGGTATACGCGAGAGCCCGATCTGTTCGCGTTGGAGCTACGCGCGCTTGCCGAGGTGCGGCGCGATTATGAGAACCTGCATCTCATGATCCCGTTCGTGCGAACCGCGCACGAGCTGAAGACATGTCTCGCACTCGCGGACGCAAGTCCGCTCGGATCCGATGAGCGGCTCCAGCGGTGGATCATGGCGGAAGTGCCATCGGTGGTCTACCGGCTGCCGGAATACGCCGCGCTCGGCATTACCGGCGTCTCGCTCGGGTCGAACGATCT
>JBGPHO010000320.1:0-3180 GCA_041484425.1 Gemmatimonadaceae bacterium | reverse complement strand
TCGCGAGCACGCGGTGCCCCGCATGAAGGGGATTTCGGCGGCGTTCCACGAGGTACAGTTCCAGGCGGAAGTGCGACGCGCGCATCCGCTCTCGCTCAAGCTCACCCGTCTTGGAGGAGCTGAGATGCTCGATGGACTTGTCCGTGCCCTGACAACACTGCGCCCCACCTGACAGCTAACCCGTACGACGCAAACATGAAACGCAATATCGCTCTCGCCGCGGTCGCGGCTTTTTCACTTTCGGCCTGCTCCGGGCTCAAGGACGCCCTCAACGCGCACACCGACTGGGTGGCCCGTGCCGGAAGCGCCGAGCTCACGGTCGCCAAGCTTGGTAATCTGCTCGGCAAGTCGCGCGCGCCGATCCGCAAGGACATCGGCAAGTCGATCGCGAACGTGTGGGTCGATTACCAGCTGCTCGGTGCCGCCGCGGCGCGCAACGACTCGCTCAGCGATCCAAAGACGATCGACGAAGCGATGTGGCCGGCGATCGCCAATCTCAAGGCAAAGAAGTGGTATGACGTCGTGTCGAAGGGCTGGGGCGTGGAAGACACCGCCGCCGCAAAGCGCAACTGGGACAGCGGCCAGATTCTCGCCGCCGACCACATCCTCCTGCTCACGCAGGGAATGAACGACGCGCAGAAGGCGAAGGTCAAAGTGAGAATCGACTCGATTCGCCGCGTGGTGACTCCTGCCAATTTCGCGGCGACCGCCAAAGACAACAGTCAGGACCAGCAGTCGGCGCGGAACGGGGGATCGCTCGGAATCTTTCCGAAGGGCTCGATGGTTCCCGAGTTCGAGAAAGCGGTCGTCGCCCTCAAGCCCGGCCAGATTTCCCCGGTCGTCCAGACCCAGTACGGATTTCACATCATCCACCGGCCCACCTACGATCAGATCAAGGGCCAGCTGCTGCTCGCGTCGAAGGGACGAAGCGTCGCCGTCGCGGAGAGCACGTACCTCGCCAGGCTCGAGCAGACCGGCAAGATCGAAGTGAAGAAGGACGCGGCTACGACCGTGAGGGCGCTCGGCAATGATCCCGATGCATACCGCCGCGACAACACAGTGATCGCGACATCGACCGCCGGAAAATTCACGACATCGCGCCTCGTGGGCTGGCTGGAGACACTCCCGCCACAAGCCCGTGTGCTCGATCAGATCAAGCAGTCTCCCGATTCGCTCCTGGTGCAGCTGGTTCGCAACTTCGTCAAGAACGAGCTGGTGCTGAAGCAGGCCGACAGTGCCAAGGTACAGACCGATCCGGCCGAGCTTGCGCAGCTCCACGCCAGCTTCACCAACGCCGTTCGCTCGGCGTGGGCGCAGCTCGGCGTGGCGCCGATGGCGCTCGCGGACAGCGCCAAGGGTGAGGGCGACCGCGAGAAGCTCGCCGCCAAGCGCGTCGACGAGTATTTCACGCGCATGGTACAGGAGCAGGCGCCGTTCGTGCCCGTTCCCACTCCGCTCTCGAACATTCTGCGCGAGAAGTTCAAGTATTCGTTCAATGACGCCGGCTTTGACCGTGCAGTGCAGGAGGCAGCCAAGATCCGCAGCTCCGCTGACTCGGCGCGCTCGGCGGCACAGCCGTCGACGGCCGTGCCCCTCGGACCCCAACCGGTTCCCGCTCCACCGGCTGCATCCTCTACTTCTCCGAAAGGCAAGAAGTGATCGAACCACGATTCGATCGCGGGGTACGATCCGGGATGATCAAGCGATTGTTGGTTGCGGCCGCGCTTGCGCCGATAGGGATTGGAGCCCAGACACCGGCCGCGGCCGCGCAGGCTGTGCCGCCGGCTCTGCCCATCGACCGCGTCGTTGCGATTGTTGGTGACCAACCTGTTCTCTGGAGCGATGTCCTCACCTCCATCAATCAGCGTAGAGCGCAGGGGTTGCAGATTCCCACCGATTCCGCCGCACAGTCCGCCCTCGCGCGCACTGTGCTGGGCGAGCTCGTGGACGAGGAGATTCTCGTTCAGAAAGCGAAGGAGATGAAGCTCGAGGTGACGGATGCCGACAACACTGCCGGTGCCGACCGTCAGATCAAGCAGGTTCGCTCGCAGTTCAGCTCGGACGACGAGTACCGCGCCGAGCTCAAGAAAGCGGGGCTCGGATCGCCCGAAGAGTACCGCAAGTCGCTGATCGAGCAGTACAGGCGCCAGAATCTCCAGCAGAAGGCGTTCGCCGAGCTTCGGAAGAAGGCAAAGCCTGTCAACGTCACCGAGGAAGATGTGACGGCGGCGTTCGAGCGCAGCCGCTCCGATCTTCAGAAGCGTCCCGCGACGGTAACGTTCAGGCAGATTGTCGTGGCGCCGAAGGCGTCGCCGGCGGCAAAGGCGAAGGCGAAGGCGCACATCGATTCGGTGCTCGTCGAGATCAGAAAGGGCGGCGACTTCGAGCAGATCGCCAAGCGTGAGTCGATGGACCCGGGCACCAAGCAGTTGGGTGGCGACCTGGGCTGGAATCGTCGCGGCAGCGGCCTCGTTCCGGAATTCGAAGCGATGATGTTCGCGCTGCGCCCGGGAGAGGTGAGCCCGGTCATTGAGACGGCGTTCGGTTACCACATCATCAAGGTCGATCGCGTGCAGTCGGCCGAAGTGAAGGCGCGACACATCCTGATCGCTCCGGTGATCGATTCTGCCGACGTCGCCGCCGCCAAGGTCGAGGCCGACACGGTGGCGGCGCAGTGGCGTCGCGGCGTGTCGTACGATACGCTCGTTGCGAAGCACCACGATGCGACGGAGGAGAAGGGCGTGCTCCAGCCGTTCCCGCGCGATTCGCTGCCGGCGTCGTACACGGCAGCCATAGCCGGCGCCAAGGCAGGCGCCATCACCAGCCCGTTCCAGCTGGCGAATCCGCGCGGCAAGCCCAAGTACGCGGTTCTCCAGATAGTCACAGCGACCGACGCCGGCGAGTACAAGGAGAGTGAGATCCGCGATCAGATCCGCGCCCAGCTCTCGGACGAGAGATCGATCAGGCAGCTGCTCGACGAAATGCGGAAGCAGACATACGTGTCGTTAAGGATGTAGACAGTGAAAGCGCGTCTTGCCATGACCGTTGGGGATCCCCGCGGAATTGGACCGGAGATCGTTGTCAAAGCGCTTGCTGACCCACGGGTCGGCGAGCGCTGTGACATTGTGGTGGTCGGTCCGGAGGCAGCCGGCGTCGACGTCGGAGAATCAGTGGGACGAT
>JBGPHO010000319.1:0-3204 GCA_041484425.1 Gemmatimonadaceae bacterium | reverse complement strand
CGGGAGGTACATAGCCACGACCATGCCTCCGACGACAACGCCGAGGAAGACAATCATGATGGGCTCGAGCAGCGAAAGAAGGTTGCTCACCGCGGCATCGACTTCTTCGTCGTAGAAGTCGGCAATCTTGGACAACATCTCATCGAGGCCACCTGTTTGCTCGCCGACCGCGATCATCGAGATGACCATGGGCGGGAAGACCTTCGACTTCTGGAGCGGCTGGGCAATCGTGTCACCGCCGGCGATCGAGGAACGGGACTGCATGATCGCGTCCTGAATGACGCGGTTGCCGGCGGTCTTCGCCGTAATCTCGAGTCCTTCGAGAATGCTGACGCCCGAGCTGATGAGCGTACCGAGCGTGCGCGTGAAGCGTGACACCGCGGACTTGCGGAGCACATCACCGAGAACCGGCATGCGCAACATCAGGCGGTCAATTACGAGCTTTCCGGGCGGCGTAGCATAGTACTTCTTGAACATGTATCCGCCGATGATGATCACGGCGCCCATTATCCACCAGTACCGTCTGAGGAAGCCGGAGGCACCGATGACGATTCGGGTCGGCAATGGCAGCGCCTGGCCCGCCGATGCGAACATGCCCGCGAACACCGGGATGACGAAGATCAAAAGGACCACGACCGCGATGGCCGCGACGCTCATGATGACCGCCGGATAAATCATCGCGCCCTTCACCTTTCTGACCAGCGCGTCATTCTTTTCAAGGAACGTCGCGAGGCGGAGAAGAATCGTGTCGAGAATACCGCCGGCTTCGCCCGCGGCAACCATGTTGACGTAGAGGTTGGTGAACGCTCTCGGGTGCTTGGAGAGCGCGTCGGCAACGGTATTACCCGACTCGACGTCGAACACCACTTTTCTGGTGACTTCCGACAGCGCCTTGTTGTCCGTCTGTTCGGCGAGAATCGTCAATGCCTGCACGAGCGGCAGGCCGGAGTTGATCATCGTCGAGAACTGGCGCGTGAAGATGACGACGTCGCGTGTCTTGATCGAGCCACGGCCGATCTTCTTGCTCGCATCCTGGTCGATCTTGACGACGCTCAGCCGCTGCTTTCTGAGCTGGGCGATAACATCATCGCGAGAGGAGGCGTCGATCGTCGCAGTGCGCAGATCGCCGTTGAATGCTCTCGCCGTATATGTGAACGTAGCCATGGCTGATCCTCTCCTAACGTTTCACTGGTGAGCCCGAGGTGGGTCCACGAGTGGCTGCCTGCTTGCCGGCGGCTGACTTGCCGCCATTTCCATCGTCGGCCGGATCCAGCTGTCCGATCATCCGCTGGAACTCCGTCGGATCACCGCTCACGCGCAGACACTCTTCTGCTGCCACTTCGCGGTTCATGTAGAGCGCGTACAACGCGTCGTTGAGCGTCTGCATGCCGAACTTCTTGCCGGCCTGCATGGACGAGTAGATCTGGTGAACCTTGTCGTCGCGAATGAGCGCGCGGATAGCCGGCGTAACCACCAGAATCTCTGCCGCCATCACGCGTCCCTTCCCCTGTGCCCTCGGCAGCAGCGTCTGCGTCACGATTCCCTCGAGCACGAACGCCAGTTGCGCTCTTACTTGCGACTGCTGGTGGGACGGGAAGACATCGATGATACGATTGATCGCCTCGGCCGCAGAGTTCGTGTGAAGCGTCGCGAAAGCGAGGTGACCCGTCTCGGCGATCGTCAGAGCCGCAGCGATCGTCTCAAGGTCGCGCATTTCGCCGATCAGAATTACGTCCGGATCCTCACGCAGCGCGTACTTGAGCGCGTTGGCGAACGACTTGGTGTCGCTCCCGATCTCGCGCTGATTGATGATGCATTCCTGATGCTTGTGGATGAATTCGATCGGATCTTCGACCGTGATGATATGGCCTTTCCGCTCGCGGTTGATCTTGTCGATCATCGCGGCGAGAGTGGTCGATTTACCCGAGCCGGTCGGGCCGGTGACGAGAACCAGTCCGCGCGGTTTCTCGGCCATCTTGGCAATGGCGCCCGGAAGCCCGAGCTGATCGAATGTCTTGATGGCGAAAGGAATCTGCCGGATGACCATCGAGACGCAGCCGCGCTGCTTGAAGACGTTGCCGCGGAAGCGAGCCAGACCCTGAATTCCGAACGAGAAGTCGAGCTCGTCCTCGAGCTCGAACCGCTTCTTCTGCGTTTCGGTCAAGACCGAATAGGCGAGCTGCAGCGTGTCCTTCGGGGCCAGCTCGTGCTCAGCCGACGAGTTCGTTATGTCACCATCGACGCGAAGCTTCGGCCGCTCGCCTGCCACGATGTGCAGGTCTGAGGCATTGCGGGAGACCATCTCCTCGAGAAGGGAGCGGAGATTGACGCCCACGAGTGGCTTTGCAGGTCCGGATGGGGAAGACGTATCAATGAACGGTAAGGTCATCGGTTATCGATTCGGGTGTTGGGGATCACGCTGCCGCGGTCTCGCGGACTACTTGCTCCAGAGGACAGATCCCCTTGAGCACCTTCAGCCAGCCATCCATACGGAGGGTGAGCATTCCCTCTTCGATGGCGACCTTCTGAATTTCTGCGGCGCCCGCGCTCTGCATGATCAGCTTTCGGAGGGCGGGCGTCATGTTCATCACTTCATAAAGACCCTGCCGTCCTTTGAGACCCGTGCCATCGCACTGCTCGCATCCCTTCCCTCGGAAGACCGGAAGGTCTTCCATCTTGGTGTTGAGCGTGATCTGGTCCATGAACGGCTTGGCAGCCTCGGTGGCGCGGCTTTTCGCGTCGCGAAGGGCCATGTCGGTGAAGTGCATATCGCGCATCGTGATTCCACCGCCGATTTTGGCACCCGCGATCTCCGCCTTGTCCATTTTGTAGGCCTCCGCGCACTTGGAGCAGACACGACGGACGAGTCGCTGGGCAAGAATCAGGTTCAGTGCGGAAGCCACATTGAATGGCTCGATACCCATGTCCATGAGCCGCGTGACGGTCTCCGGGGCCGAGTTCGTATGCAAGGTCGAGAGGACGAGGTGACCTGTTAGCGCAGCCTTGATTGCGATGCCGCCGGTCTCCAGGTCTCGAATTTCTCCCAACATGATGATGTTGGGGTCCTGACGCAGGAACGCCTTGAGCGCCGCGGCGAAGGTCATGCCGATGTCGGTGCGGACGAGCACCTGATTGATTCCAAACAGGTTGTACTCGACCGGGTCCTCCGCCGTCATGATGTTGACGTCGATGTTGTTGATCTTG
>JBGPHO010000318.1:0-3244 GCA_041484425.1 Gemmatimonadaceae bacterium | reverse complement strand
GGAGTGAACATTCCCCCCGCGCTCACTCTCGGAATTCAGGCCCTTATGGCGCTACTGTTCGGGTTCCTCGGCCTGCTCGTGGCGGTGCCGCTGCTCGCCGTAATTCTGACCGTCGTCCGTGCGATCAACCCAAAAGAGATGCGCGAGATTTCTGCCGAGGCCAACAAGGCCGTTGCGGCTTCGGGCGGTGGGGGATGAAGGAGTCGGCGCCGCCCGAACGTGCGAGCTACTTGGCCACGACGAGACGGTCGAGAGCCGCCTCGATCATCGGCCCCGCGATTACGAGCGACTTCAGCGAATGCGCCGCAAACGGGATCACGGTATAGCTCATTCGCGCGCCGCCGGCCGCGATGAAGTCGGCATCCGACGTTCGCTCCTTGTCGCTCGCGCCGCGCAGAAGGGCGATCCGAACGTTCGCCGGCGTGTTGCGGATCTGCTCATCGACGGCGAAGCTGCCGGGCTCGGTCGGCTCGCCGGAGTTCATCTGATCCTTGAGCGTAATGGTGGGATGATCTCTTCTGGTCGGGCCGAGCGCGAGCACTCCGACAACGCGTGGCAGTCGCGCGTTCGCCTCAACCCAGAGCGCGAGGTCGGCGCCGAACGAATGTCCGGCGATCACGACAGGCACTGAGTCCGCTCCGAGCTCATGAAGCGAGCGCTTGATCAGCCCCGGAAGATCGTGCACGAGGATGCTGTCGCGCAGAAGCGCTGAATCGGGAAGTCGGTCGAGAAACTTCTTCACATCGAAACCGATGACTGCGTAGCCGTGCCCCGCAAGACGCTCGGCCAGTTTCTGGTGCGGCTCCCAGAATCCGAGGTCGTTGCCGAAGAAGAAGACGCCGGCCTTCGGGTGCCGCGACGATCCGGCATCCGGATAGAAGTAGAGCGGCTCCCGCTGGAGCTCCGGATCACGCGGGGTGTACGCGGAATGCGCGGGCGCGCAGGCGAGCGCGCCACCGACCGCGAGCAGAGCGAACAGCAAGCGGATCTTGCGAGGAACATGGACGAGTGCTCGTGCTCCGGAATGCATCCTCACTTCGACACCACTCCCGCGAGTCCGCCCGAGATCAGCGACGCGACGTTCGTAAGAATTCTTGGCAACACCAGTCCGCCCGGAGATGCGAGGTACCTCGGTTCCCATATGGGATTGAATTTCTCCTTGTATTGCCTGAGACCCTGGAAGTTGTAAAACGGCTCTCCGCGACTGAACAGCAGCGCTCCCACCCGGTTCCAGAGCGGAGCCAGGCTGCGATTTTCGATCCCCGACAGCGGCGCCATGCCGAGGTTGAATCTCTGGTATCCATTTTCGCGGCCCCAGAGCATCAGCTCGATGAGCAGGAACTCCATCACGTTCGGAGGTGCGACCGACGTGTAGCGCATGAGATCTACGGAAATCTCAGAACGTTCGGCGCCAAGCCAGACGTTGGCGAACGCCACAACCGCGTCGCCGACGCGAACCAATGCAACCGGAGAGGTACTGAGATAGCGCTCGTCGAAGCGTCCGAGCGAGAATCCCTTTTCCTTCGTGCGCTTCGTGGCGAGCCACTCGTCCGAGATCTGCCTGAGGCCGGGAAGGAAGATGTGCGTGTCCTCGGGCGGGATCATCTCGAAAGTGGCGCCCGCTTTCACCGCGTCCTTGCGCGTGCGCCGAAGCGCTTTGCGGACGCCGCCCTCGAGCGAGAAGTCGGTGAGCGGGACAATCGCCTCTTCTCCCAGCTTGAAGAGGGTGAGGCCCAGGTCGATGTATATGGGGAGGTGTCTCGCGCTGACTTCGTAGAACACCGGCCATCCACCGTGTTGGTCGGCGCTCTGGCGGAATCTCCAGGCGAGCTCCCCGTGCTCGCTTTCGGGGCCGAGCGGATCGCCGAGTGCAATCCAGCTGCGCCCTGACACGCCGTACATGATCATGCTCCGCCCGGTATCGCTGAAAAGGAGCGCCTTGTCGCCGAGCAGCGCCAGTTTGGCGATCGTGTCCGGCGACCCGGCGGCGATTTGCGCCGCGATGTCGAGCTGCCGCGGGGAGGGAAGATCGGGCTCTGCATCGGCGTGCCGAAGCTTGCGCGAAAGTGCGAAGATCAACAGGGCGCCGAGCACGCCGATCATCGCGCGCAACGAGCGGGGAGCGTCGCCGCGGCCGCTGAACTCCCACCACACAGGGCTGGTGAAGTCGATGTTTCTGTACGAGAAGAACGCGAGCCAGGTTGTCACCACCCCGACGACGACGACGGCCGCGATCCAGCCGTTGGGGAATGGCTCGCTGGTGATCGCGGCCTTGCGGTAGAACGCCCGCCGAGACGGAATCAGCGCTGTGAGCACGAGGGTGAGCGCCAGCGCTTCCTCCCAATCGAGCCCCTTCAGCAGTGACGCAACGATCCCGATCACGAGGGTCGCGATCGTGAGAGTGTAAGCGGCGTCGAGGCGGCGTCTGATCGCCCACGCCAGAATCACCAGTCCCGCGCCGGCGAGGCTCGCCGCGAAGTGCGAGAGCTCGATGACCCCGAGAGGTAGCACCGAGTCGAGCGCCGTCACTCTGCTCCGCACAGCGGGAGTGGCGCCGGAGACGATCAGTATGATGCCGGCCACGAACGTCGTGACGCTAAGAAACTGGGGAAGCAACGCCGGGATCCAGCGTCCGACGATTCCACCGGCGAGGCTCGCGACTTCCGCCACGCGGTCACGCTGGCGCTGAACCTCGAACGCAACGAGAAACGCGAGGGCTACTACGAGTGGGACCAGATAATAGATGGCGCGATACGCCAGCAGCGATCCCACGATCGAGGCGGCGGGCAGGTAAGGCTCGAGGAGAAGAACCACGATCGCCTCGAACACGCCGAGACCGCCCGGAATGTGGCTAAGAATTCCCGCGAACTGCGCGAGCAGAAACACGCCGAGCACAGGAAGGAAGGAGAGATGGTATCCGGGCGGGAGCAGCACGTAGAGCACGGCGCCGGCGGCGGTCCAATCCACTACCGCAACGAGCAGCTGGGCTAGCGCGAGACGCGTCGAGGGAACGGGGAATTCCCAATCAAAGAAGCGGAAGGTCTTGTAGCGCGTGGCGCTGAGTCCCAGATAAGCGGCGACGACCATCAGGCAGAGGGCGCCAAGCGGCTTCAGCGAGCTGAATGGCAATCGCAGCAGCTGGATCGTCGACGTTGGCTCGAGGACGAAGACGAATCCGGCGACAGCGATCATGCCGATTATGAAGGTCGCTCCGGCAAAGCTTATCGCCTGAGCGATCTCCGAT
>JBGPHO010000317.1:0-3248 GCA_041484425.1 Gemmatimonadaceae bacterium | reverse complement strand
GGCGCCGTTGCGACCGCGTGAGAATACACGATCGACCAACAACGTCAACTCCTCGATCTCGTCCTTCATCCTCAGCCGGACGAGCCCGACAGTCGTGCGCGAATCGAAGATTATTACCAGAAGCAGCCGCCGGGCGACATCCGCGACGTAGATGGACTCCTTTTCGCCCTGATGAAAGAGGCTCGAGAAGTCGTTTTCGCCGACAAGTCTCGCCAACTGGTCGTTGGCGCTGTAGTCGGCGGCCGTGAGCGTGGCGAACGCCGTCGTGTCCAGCCCGCGCGGCTCCCCTACCGTCGTCACGAGCTGACCGGAGCGGTCGACCAGGAGCGCGCAGAGCGACTTGGTCTCGCTCAGAAAGCGGCGCAAGGATTCAGTTATCGCAGTGAAGTCGTCCTGGGTGAACGACCAGTTGGCCGTGCCGGCGGTCATCGTCCCCCGGTCACAGCGCCGCCTCGAGCCGTCTGAGCATCCTCACTCCCCGCTCGCGGAGAATGGGACGCGGCTCCCAGGCGACGTATTCGCGAAGAAGCTGCGCGGTGTTCACCGTTGGCCGGGCGCGAAGATACCCGAGCGCGGCGACGCGCCGGAGCGTGTGGCGGGAAAACAGATTGCGGCGGTACTGACGCTGTAGACGGCTCCAGACCAGGCTACCGGCGGCAACTCCGCCCAGAAACCCCACCGCCACGAAACTCGCGCGCTGTTTGCTCATGACATTGACCTCCTGGCAGTCAACGCCTGGGCAATGGTTACGCCATCCGCGTATTCGAGGTCGCCCCCGACCGGAAGTCCCCGGGCAATCCTGGATACCGTAAGGGGATAGCGGGCGAGCTTGCGCTGCACGTACAGCGCGGTCGTCTCGCCCTCTATGCTCGGGTTGGTGGCAATTATCACTTCGCGGACGACTCCTGCCGACACTCTCGTCTCCAGCTGCGGTATGGTAAGATCCTCGGGTCCGATGCCATCCAATGGGGACAGGCGACCTCCCAGGACGTGATAGACGCCCCGGAATTCGCCAGACCGCTCGATAGCCCCGATATCGGATGCTTCCTCTACTGCGCAGATGACTCCCGTATCCCTGCGCGCGTCACGGCAGATGGAACACAAATCCTCCTCTGTCAGATTGAAGCATTGGGGGCACGGCCGGACCTTCTCGGCCAGGGTCGTCAGCGCCGAGGCGAGGCGCTTTGACTGTTCGGGAGTCTGCTTCAGGAGGTGATAGGTCAGCCGGAGCGCCGTCTTCCGCCCGATCCCGGGCAGCTTCGACAGTTCGGCGGCCAGATCGTCGATGGCTCCCACGCTAGAAAGGCAGCTTGAATGGGAGGTTGAGCCCGCCAGTGAGCTTGCCCATTTCTCCCTGGGCCAGCTCGGCCGCCTTCTTCTGCGCCTCGTTCACGGCGACGAGAATCAGATCCTCGAGCATCTCGAGGTCCTTTGGATCGGCAACACTGGGATCGATCTTGACCTTGGTGATTGTTCCCTTCCCGTCGGCCTCGACCGTCACCATGCCGCCGCCCGCCCCCGCGGTGACAGTCTGCTTTTCCAGCTCTGACTGCATCTGCTGCATGCGCGCCTGCATCTGCTGCGCCTGCTCGAAAATTTTCGTGAAGTCTGCCATGACTCTTGAATTCAGGATGAGTAGTTAGTCGAGGAGCTCGAGATCGAGCTCGTCGATGGCCGCGCCAAGCGCAGGATCCTTCTGGCGGAGCATGCCGATGCGCTCCTCCTTGAGGGCTTCCGGCGTCATGCGGCTCCGATTCGAATCCTGCGCCGTCGTTTCCATTGCGCGCTTCATTTCGCGGAGCTGGCCCTCGTTGGCGGAAGGAGTGGGCGGCTTCGAAGCTACGCTGGGCGCAAGCGCGTTGGGTGCGTCCAGCTGCGGCGGATATCCGGGCTTTGTCGGCGGTCGCTGCGCCGTTCGCGCAACCGATGCCTGGGCCGGCTGCGTCCGCACTGAGTCGCTGTGTACGTCGGCCCTTGATGCTCCCTGCATAGCCTCTCCGGGCGCCTCCGGCGTCGATTCTCCGCGCGCTGCAGACGTCGACTCTCCACCGAGGCCTTTGAGCAGGTCCTCGAGCGCGACGGTTCGATCGAGGAGCGCCATCCGAACCAGAAGCATCTCGATCAGGAGCTGCTGCTGAGAGCTCTTTCGGAAGGTTGGCTCCAGCGCATTGACGGCGCTCAGCATGCGAAGCAGATCGCCGGCGGTGAAGAGATCCCGCCTTTCCCTGAGTGCCGCCGCGGCGGTTGCCGAGACTCCCTCTGCTTTCCCATTCAGGACGACGGTGAGCTGGGCGCGCAGGATATCGGCGAAGCCCGAAAGAAACACCCCGAAGTCGACGCCGGCATCGGCCAGCTTGTTCACGGCGCCGAAGACCTCTCCCGCGCGGTGGCCGGCGATGATGTCGACGATCGCAAGGAACTCATCCTCAGGCACGAGACCCAGAGCTTCACGGACACGCTCCGCGGTCACTGCTCCTTCGCCGATCGAAATCACCTGGTCGGTGAGGCTCAGCGCGTCGCGCATGGAGCCGTCGGCGGCCCGCGCGATCATCGACAGCGCGTCGTCCGACACTTTGACCCCTTCGTTGTCCAGCACGGTCGAGAGACGCTTGGTGATGTCGGCGAGCCCGATTCGCTTGAGATCGAAGCGCTGAAGGCGGCTCAGAACCGGCGCCGCGGTCTGGGCAATTTTCTGGGGCTCCGTCGTCGCGAAGACGAATATGACGCGCGGCGGCGGCTCCTCGAGAATCTTGAGCAGCGCGTTCCAGGCCTCGCGAGTCAGCATGTGCGCTTCATCGACGATGTAGACCTTGTACCGATCGTCTCCCGAGGGCGCGTACATGGCTCTCTCGCGAAGATCGCGAGCGTCGTCCACGCCACGATTCGAGGCGGCATCGATCTCCACCACGTCCAGGCTGGACGATCCGCTCCAGATGCGCTGGCAGGAGATGCACTCTCCGCACGGCTCGCCGTCGTCGCGCTTGTTCTCGCAGTTGAGCGCCATCGCCAGGACGCGGGCGAGCGTGGTCTTGCCCACTCCGCGAGGTCCGCAGAGGAGGTAACCGTGCGCGACGCGGCCCCGGGCGATTGCCCCGCGCAGCGTGTTCGACACGTGCGACTGGACGGCTACGTCAGCGAAACGTTTTGGGCGGTATTTGCGGGCGAGTGCGAGAGACATTGCGAGGCGGGAGTACCCCAGGTCTTACGGAGCAACGTTAGACACCGCATGCCGCTGCTACCTTCGGGGT
>JBGPHO010000316.1:0-3248 GCA_041484425.1 Gemmatimonadaceae bacterium | reverse complement strand
GTCGATTCCACTGTCTCTCAGGTTTAGAGCGTGCGCGTGTCCCTGGCTGCCGTAACCGATGATTGCCACTCGCCGTCCGGAGAGACGGCCGACATCCGCGTCTGCATCGTAAAAGAGTTTGGTCATGATTTCCTCAGGAGATTCCGTCTGCCTGCGACCACCAGGCGCGAGTAGCATCCTCGGACCCGGCGGGGTTCGCACGTGGGGTTGGACCTTCGAGCGCCATCGCCAGACTTCCCGACCGCATCGTCTCGCACGCGCCAATCGCCATGACCCGCGCGATCATCTCTCCGAGTCGATCCGGCGTGTCCGTCATCTCGACGACGACGGTCTGCGGAGAGCTCCCGACGATTCTTGCGCCGAAGCCGTCCGCCACGGTCCTGATCTCCTCGCGTCGCGGCTCGGGAACGTGAATCTTTACGAGCGCCGTTTCCCGCACCACGTACTCTGCATTCGTCACGTCTGTCACCTCTAGTACCTCGATTAAGCGGTTGAGTTGTTTGATCGTCTGTTCGGCCGAATCCGTATCGACGAGCACCGTCGCGCGTTTTACACCCGGTGTCTCGCTGTCGCCAACAGCGATGCTGTGGAGACCAAGTCCGCGCCCACGGAGCAGGCCGAGTACGCGGTTCAGCGCGCCGGGTCGATCCTCCACGAGCGCGATCAGCGTGTGCCTCATGCGGGCGCTTCGCGTGTGATCATCTCACCGATGCTCAGCCCGGGCGGCACGAGCGGAAATACATTCGCCTCCCGCTCGACCCTGAAGTCGAGCACCACCGATCCGTCGTGATCCCAGGCGGCGCGTATGGCGTCTTCCGCATCCTCGATGCGGTCGACCGTGAAGCCGCGCAGCCCGTACGCCTCGGCAAGTCCGGCGAAGCTCGGTCCGGAGAGAGGAGTGCCGCTGTAACGCCGTCCTTCGAAGAGCTGCTGCCACTGCCTGACCATCCCCAGGTAGCCGTTGTTCACGATCGCCACCTTCACGTTCTTGATTCCCTCCTGACCGATCGTCGCCAGCTCCTGATTCGTCATCTGGAATCCGCCGTCGCCGACGATCGCCCAGATCGTCTCGTCGGGATGCGCGATCGCCGCTCCCATCGCGGCCGGCACGGCGAAGCCCATCGTCCCCGCGCCGCCGCTCGTGATGTGCGTGCGTGGCCGCCGCCACTCGATGAGCTGCGCAGCCCACATCTGGTGCTGGCCGACATCGGTGATGACGCGGTATCCGCCGCGCCCATTCAACGCGGCATTCAGTGCCGCATAGACGTCGTGCGGCATCAGCCCTGGCGTATCCGGTCTGCGCAGATACGGCTGGCGGTGCTGGTGTGTGGCCTGCGTCTCCCGGATGTTGCGCAGCCAAATGGCGGCATCGCGTGGCGGAATCAGCTCGATCAGTGCGCGCAGAGCAGCGCACGCGTCACCGATGATTGCCACGGCGACTTTTACGTTCTTGCCGATCTCCGATGGATCGATGTCGACGTGGATGACGCTTGCCCGCGGAGCAAACGTGCTTGCCTTGCCCGTGACACGATCGTCGAAGCGCGCGCCGATGCTGAGGAGCACATCGCACTCCTGAATCGCACGGTTCACGTGAACCCAGCCGTGCATCCCGGGCATCCCGATGCTGAGGGGATGATCTTCGGGAAAAGCGCCAATGCCGTGCAGCGTCGTCACCACGGGAATGCCCGTGCGTTCGGCGAGCGTGCGCAGCTCGGCGACGGCGCCGGAAATGATGACGCCCTGCCCCGCCAGAATTAGAGGCTTGCTCGCGCCTGCCAGTAGGCGCGCCGCTTCGCGGATCGCACGCGGGTCGAGGCCGAGAGGGGTGTGGAATCCGGGGACGTTGAGCGTGGTGTTCCAGTCCGGTACCAGACGTGCCTGCTGCGCGTCCTTGGTGACGTCGATCAGCACGGGTCCGGGTCGACCGGTACGCGCAATGTGAAACGCCTCGCGGAACACACTCGGCAGATCCTCAGCGCGAGTCACGCGATAGTTGTGCTTGGTGATGGGCAGCGTGATGCCGGTGATGTCGGTCTCCTGGAATGCATCTTTCCCAAGCACGGCGCTCGAGACCTGACCGGTGATCGCAACGAGAGGAGTGCTGTCCATCCAGGCATTGGCGATCGGAGTCACCAGATTCGTCGCGCCGGGTCCGCTGGTCGCGACGCAGACGCCCGGCTTTCCAGTGGAGCGCGCGTAACCTTCGGCCGCGTGACCGGCACCCTGTTCGTGGCGACACAGCACGTGCCGAAGGCGATCGCGATACTCCCACATCGCGTGGTAGAAGGGCATGATCGCGCCGCCGGGGATGCCGAACATCACCTCGACATCCTCGCGAACGAGCGCTTCGCACATCACCTGTGCGCCGGTACGCTCTTCCGTCATGCGGTCACACCCGCCTTGGGCCTGTACAGTTCGCGCGTCGAGTAAGTGATGGCCTCGATCGCGACGGCCATTGACTCGCTTGCTGCCGCGACGCCATCGCGCGCCGGTGGCGTTTCGAGCACCGCGCCGCGCCCCGCGTTCGTCACCATCGCTGCGTAGCGCGACAGCCACCCGCGCGTGTAACGCGGCGCTGGAGCAGACCATTCGGCTCGGCGGGCGCGTAGCGCCGCCTCACTCAGCTCGACATCCAGTTTGCGCTCGGGCAGGTCGATACAGACTACGTCACCATCACGTATAAGTCCGATGGGACCGCCCTCGGCGGACTCGGGCGACACGTGACCGATGCAGAGCCCGCGGGTGCCGCCCGAGAATCTTCCGTCGGTTAGCAACGCCACCTCGCCTCCGATCGGCATCCCTTTGAGCATGCTCGTGAGCGACAGCATCTCGCGCATTCCCGGCCCGCCGCGCGGACCTTCGCCGCGCACGACCACGACTTCGCCGGAGCGGATGCTGTTGAGGCGCACCGCCGCGATCGCTGACTCTTCATCCTCGAAGACACGCGCCGGGCCGCGGAAGGTGAAATCGTGGTGCTCGACGGCGCCGATTTTGATCACCGCGCCGCTGGGGGCGAGATTGCCGAAGAGCACGCACAGCGCACCGCGCGCGGAATGCGGCTGCGCGATCGGGCGGATACACTCCTGATTGAGATTCCGGACGCCCTCGATATTCTCCGCGACCGTCCTGCCGGTGACCGTGAGCGCGTCGAGAAAAAGTGTTCCCGGCTTCTGCGACAGCTCCTTGAGCAGCGCGGGAACGCCGCCGGCGGCGTCGACATCCTGGATGTGCCATTGCCGGTTCCCGTC
>JBGPHO010000315.1:0-3260 GCA_041484425.1 Gemmatimonadaceae bacterium | reverse complement strand
CCGGAATCGACGAAGTGAACGTCAACGCGATTGACGGCTCCATAGTAGCCAAGCAGCACGAGACTCCGAAGTCCGAGAAGAAGGAAGCAGTCAAGGAAGCGAAGGAAAAGAAGACCAAGTAACCATCCAGTACGGCCCGGTCGCGGCTGAGGGGAATTGGCCTCAGTTGCGACCGAGCGAGCCGTCCGGATCCAGCAAGTGATACAGGCTTGGAAGTACCAGCAGGACGATAGGGCCTGACAGGACAAAGCCTCCTATAACGGCGATCGCAAGGGGCTGCATTAGCTGCGACCCCTCTCCCAACGCGAGGGCAAGCGGGGCTAGCGCGAAGGCAGTGGCCAGGATGGTCATGGCCACGGGGCGCAAGCGTCGGTGAGCAGAGTCAGCCCACGCTTCCCTCACAGACTTTCCACTTCGCAGTCCCAACTGTGCCTCGTGGATGACAAAGATGGCGTTTTCCCCAACAATTCCCACCATCATGATCGCGCCAACGTAGCTCGAGATGTTGAGCGTCATACCCGTGAGCAGCAGGGCCGCGAGAACGCCCGCCAACACCGCGGCCGCACAAAGGGCCGTCACGATTGGTGCGCGCCAGTCGGTGAATTCGAATAGGACTACCACCGCCACCAGCACGAGGCCCGCAAGAAGCACGAAGAGAAGTCCTCTGAACGACTTTTGCTGTTGCTCATAGAGTCCCCCGTACTCCACGGACATGCCGGGCCCGAGCGCCAGATCGCGCGCAATTCGCTGTCGGATATCCGCCATCGCTCCTCCCAGATCACGGCCTGATAGCCTGGCGGTCACTCCCACATATGTCCTCAGGTTTTCGCGATTGATTTCGGTCTCCGGCGTGCCGGTCGTAACTGTGGCCACCGTGGAGAGTGGAATTAGAGTCGATGAGGGCGCACCCGCGCGTATCTTCAACTGCGGAAGCGGCGTCGAATCGGCTGCCAGTACACGAAGGTCATACATCCGATCGCCAATCCTTATCTGACCCGCGACCGTGCCCGTAATAGCCGGCTCGACTTCGGCTGCTACCGTCTGCGTATTGAGACCGAAGCGCGCCGCCGCGACCGGATCGACGTGTACCTGGAGCGCCGGACCGGCAATCGTGAGTCCGTTGAAAACATCTTCCACGCCCGAGATTTTTTCGAGTATGTGCGCTGCCATACCTGCCTTGGCGGCGAGTACCGAGGGATCGCTTCCGAAGATCTTGACGTCGATCGGCTGCGGAGTGCCGCCAGTCAGATCGCCGATATTGTCTTCGAGCAATTGTCCGAAGTCGGTGTGGATTGCCGGCTCAACAGCTCCGATGCGCGTTCGCAGGTCGTCCATAATCGTTTCGACGCCTGCCCGCTCCCTCCTGGGTCTGAGCTTGATGACGTAGTCGCCACGATTCGGCTCGGTAATGAAGAATCCAAGCTGTTCTCCCGTCCGCCGTGAGTAGCTGGCCACGGCCGGATTGGAAATGATGACGCGCTCCGCCTCTCGAAGCATCGCATCAGTCTCAGTTAGGGACGTTCCTGGAGGCGTCCAGTAGTCCAGGATGATCGAGCCCTCATCCATCGCCGGAAGGAAATCCGTGCCGATGCGATTGTAGAGCACGTAAGCAATCCCAAGCAATACAACGACGACTGCCACACCAGCACTTCCACGTTCTACGAACAAGTCGACAAGCCGCCCGTAACCTCGGTCGGCTCGCTCAAACATGGGAGCAAGCCGTTCGCGGATCGGTGCGAGATTCCGACCAGTTGCTCGCGCCATGCGCTTCAGTCGCGATTGCGAGGGGACTTGAGTCGCTGGCCGGTATCGATGGAATACGCCAACCGACACCGGGACGACTACCAGCGCGATCACCAGCGAAATCACGAGCGCCAGCGCCATCGTGAGCGCGAGCGGCTTGAAGAACGCGCCCACCACGCCGGAGAGTAGCGCGAATGGAAGCAGTATGACGATGGTTGAAAGACTCGAGCCGACGAGCGCTGGCGCCAGCTCGCCAGCACCTGTGGCAGTCGCATCGTGAAGTGCCTGTTCCAGACCAGGATGGAGCTCCGGATCCGACGATTGGCGCAAACTTGCACGTGCGTGATGGCTCTCGATGTTCTCGATGACCACAATGGAATCATCCGCGATCAAACCCAGAGCCGCGGCTATTCCGGCGAGAGTCATCAGGTTGATGGTCTGACCCACCGCACCCAGTGCCAGGCCTACGATTGCGACCGTGAGCGGGATTGCCGCAACGGCGATCAATGTGAATGTGACATTGCGTAGAAACAGGAGCAGGACCACAGCTGCAAGCACGACTCCGATGATGATCGCGTCACGCGCTCCCCCCACGGATCCCGCGACGAATGACGCCTGATCGTAGAAGTTGCTCCAGTGAACGTCCTTGGGCAAAATGTCTGGCTGGTCCCGAAAGATCTTGTCAACGGCGTCAGCAATCGCAACGGTATTTGCTGACGGCTGCCGAACGATGTTGATGAGCACGGCCGTCTTTCCATCCGCAGTCGTGCGTACGTATGAGACTTCGTCCGTCACGATGATCGTGCCGAGATCGGAGAGCGTCGCCGGCTGACCCCCATGAACCGGAATCGCAATCCTGGCGAGGTCCTCCTTTCCGGTAACCCGTCCAGTCACTAGCGTGAGGTAGAGCTCGTGATTCTGCTCGCTCAGCCCCGTGGACACCACGTCGTTGCTGGACTGGATCGCCTGTACTACGTCGGATGCCGCAAGGGCGTGGCCGGCGAGCGCCTGAGGATTCAGCCGAACCTGGAACTCACGCTGACGGCCCCCTTGAATCTGGACCTGGGATACCCCGGGAATCCTGACGAGAGCGGGCTTGAGCGTGTACTGGGCGAGATCCCACAGCTGGGATTGCGTCTCAATGGAGGACGTGAGCGCGTATCCCTGAATCGGGAAGATGGCGGTGTTCATCCATTCGGCGTCGATCCGGGTTTGAGGGGGCAGATCGGGTCTCACGCGTTGTGTCTCCGCCTGAACGCGATCGAGAGCTGCCTTCATATCCGTGCCCCAATCGAACTCCGCCGAGATCTCGGTTGACCCTCGGGATGTCGTCGATCGCACAAGCACGATGCCGGGCACACGAAGAATCGCTTCCTCCAGCACTCGCGTGACCGTCGGCATCATCTGGGCGGCCGGCTCTTCGCCGACGCCCTGTTCAAGGCCCGCCAGCGCAAGGGGATGGAGCGCCACAGCGCGGACCTGTACATGGACCGCCCCGTGGAGTTCGGGCTGATGAT
>JBGPHO010000314.1:0-3266 GCA_041484425.1 Gemmatimonadaceae bacterium | reverse complement strand
CCAAGCATCGCAAACCGAAGCATCCCCGCGATCTGGTCGAGCACGACTGCATCAACTGGCACCCGACGGCGGAGGCGCCGCCTTACCGGTGGGAGTTCACCGAGAACAAGCGCGAATTCTCCGTCGACGTTCGAGCGCGGGTTCTCACCAACGACCCGGCGCTGAACATCCGCCTCGCTCGTGCCGGCGCGGGCCTGTCCCTGGCCGACGACCGCATGCGCGACTACGTGTCGCGCGGCGAGCTGGTCCCGGTGCTCGAGGAGTTTTCGACCCCGTTTCTGGGGTTCTACCTGTACTATCCAGAGCGAAGGCACGCTTCGCCGGCGCTCCGCGCACTCGTCGACTACCTGCGGCGCAAGAGACAGGAGATCCGCGCGAAGCGTCGTCCCCGCAAGTCGTCAAGGCTACCGAGAACGGAAACCGGCTGATACTCGGTGTACTAGTGATCGTCCAAGTCGGGTCTACCGTTCTTTCTGGTTGGGGTGCCCCTTACCTGTAGTAATCAAGCTCCGTAGACTGCCGTTAATGTAAGAGCCCCATGCGTTTGAACAGCTATCGAAACACTCAATTTCGGGAACCAGACCTACGTGAGTGAAGCGGACTTCTGTTTTATCACCTTTGTTTTTTGAGATATCAAAAATAATGTCCGTGCCAATCCACTCGGCTTTGTCTTTAGTAAAAGCAAGGCGGGCGTCCAGCACATGCCAAACGACTTTTTTGCCGGGAATCAACCCTGTTATCTTCTGCTTGCTGCGGTGGACGTCTTTGTAACGATACGTAAACTCGTCACCGAGCTTGTCGGTACTACCTTCAATTTCTCCTGACCACCATCCGCGAACATTATTGATGGCAGCGAAGGCTTCTTCCGGAGTTTGGTCTACCGTAAAGGCAGTGGTGAAATTTTGACCGTTCATGATTCTCTCCATCGAGCCCAATACCATCGCGGCGATCTGCCGTTCCGAGGCCTTCGGCGAGGACTCGAACAGTCGGCCAAAATCCTTCGCGAACGGGTCCGGGAAGATGTCCTCCTGCCCGGCCTCAATGCCGTCGAGGATCGCGAACGCCACATCGCGTGGCGGCGTCTTCGGAAACGCGAGCTCACGGGACATGTCGGTGTCAACGGGGCCCGGGTAGACGCCGAAGACCGAGGTGCCCTGCGCCCCGAGGAGAACACGCGCGGCCTGGTTCAGGGAATGGAGCGCGGCCTTTGAAGCGCTGTACGTCGGTAAAAAGGGCAGGTTAGTCAGGCCGGCCGCCGAGCCGATGTTGACGACCGCCCCCCCGCCGTTCCTGGCCAGCGTTGGCGCCAGGCGCTGGAGCAGCTGCAGAGGCCCGAAGTAGTTCACCTCCATCTCGCGCCGGGCTTGGCCGAGGACGGCCGAATCCGTGATTCCTGAGGCAAGCGCCACGCCGGCGTTGTTGAAGACGAGATCGACGTCCGAAGCCGCTTCTCCGGCTGCGCGAATCTGGTCCGCGTCGGTCACGTCGAGCCGCAGCGAAACGAGCCGCTCGTCACGCGGGTCGCGCAGTGCCTCTGGATTGCGCGCCGTCGCGTACACCTTCCTCACGCCCCGGGTGAGGAGCGCTTCCGTCAGCGCTCGCCCGATGCCGCGGTTGGCACCCGTTACCAGGGCGACCGCTCCTTCGATTCTCTGTGCTTTCATCGTCTCCTCCTTTCTTGGTGGGTTGACCGGTCATCCCGGTTGTTGGTGCCGGGCTGCTACTTGCATCACAATAGCATTTGTGCTTGCGTCATGCAAGTGGCACCACAAGGAACCAACACAAACAAACCAAGGTGAGCGGCGGGCATGGGCGGTCAACTCTTCCGCTTGCGTCACGCAAGTGCTGGCACTAGCATCCACGCATGCTTGGTCGAACCTATGACAAGGAAGTGTGCTCAGCGGCGCGCGCGCTCGAGATCGTTGGCGAGCGCTGGAGCATGCTCATCCTTCGTAACGCGGCGTTCGCCGGTATGACGCGGTTCACCGATTTTCAGAGGAGCCTCGACATTGCACCCAACATTCTCGCTTCACGGCTGGAGCGCTTCGTCGAGACAGGACTCATGGCCACGTCTGGTGGGTCGGAAGGGCATCAGACGTACCACCTGACGAAAAAGGGGCTCGACTTCAAACCCGTGGTCATCGCGCTGACCGAATGGGGCGACCGCTGGGCCGCGCCCGACGGACCGCCCGTCGTGTACGAGCATGAGGGGTGCGGTGGTCGGGTCAGGCACACGTTGTATTGCAAAACATGCGCGGAGCGCCCGCGGCCCCAGGATGTAACGGCCCGAAAGACCGCTGTGATGGGAAAACTTCAGGAGCGACGAAAATCCCGGCCGGCCAGAACCAAGGTCCGGCCGCCAAGCTGAGAGTGTCCGATCTGCAACGGGACCATTACCCGGCAGCGATCCAAGCGGAAGCCAGCAAAGGGACGGGCATGCGCGGGACAGTGGGATATTGACGGAAACTAAAAACTAAGTTATCCGTATGGCAGGCAACGCCCTTCTCGAGGACACCCGTCATGCCGTCGGATACATCCACCGAACCATCGCCACAATTCGGCGCCCGGATGGCCGGCGCGTTGTGGCTGATCGTCATCCTTGTCAGCATCGTGGCCATCATCGGCGGGCCCTCCCTCGACTTGCGCGCCGACCCCGCAACGCTGGCCGCGAATGTTCTGGCGTCCGCATCAAAGATCCGTCTCGCCTTCGTCGCCAATCTCGTCGGCAAGATCTGCTACCTGGGCGTCACGGTTCTCCTTTACGAGCTGCTCAAACCGGTCAATAAGAGCGTCGCCCTGTTCGGGGCGTTCTGCGGTCTTGCCGGCCTGATGAGCGGCGCCAGCTCCATCAGCGGGCTCACCGCCCTCTCGATGCTCGAGGAGTCGCGACGCGCAGCCGAGCCGGTTGCCAGCCAGCTGCAGGGCGCGGTGAAGATGTTCCTCCGTGCCGACGCACCCGGATTCAGCGAGGAGATGGTCCTCTTTGGATGTCAGATAATATCCGTCGGCTATCTGATCGTCCGCTCGAATTTCATCCCGCGGGCAATTGGAGTGGTGTTGGTGCTTGGAGGCTCGAGCTACCTCATCACTTCGTTAGCGAATTTCGTGTCGCCGGTGCTTGGCGCCCGGTTGTCGCCGCTGATCATACCGATCGCGATTCTCGGAGAGGGTTCGCTGACGCTGTGGCTGCTTGTGCGAGGCGTAAACGTCGAGCAGTGGCGATCGACGGTAGCCCGTCGCGGCACGATCAATCCGGCGGCACGATG
>JBGPHO010000313.1:0-3273 GCA_041484425.1 Gemmatimonadaceae bacterium | reverse complement strand
GAGAACTACCGGCGCCTCTTCTCCGAGAGCGAGTTGTGGAAGCCAATTACCAATAGTGTTTCAATGGCACTGATCGCGACGGCGGGAAATCTCGTCGTGTGCTTCATCGCGGCGTATCTGATCGTGCTGCGCAGGTTCGGGGGGCGGGGGCTGCTCGAGCTTCTCGTCGCGCTTCCGTGGGCGATTCCCGCGACCGCAATCGCGCTCGGTCTCGCCGCGACTTTCAACCGCAACGACCTGCTGACCGGCCGAGTGCTGCTGGTAGGGACGTTCTGGATATTGCCGCTTGCTTATTTCATTCGTGACATTCCGCTCGTCGCTTCAGCGGTCGAGTCCTCGCTTCGACAGATGGATTCATCGCTCGAGGACGCTGCCCGCGGACTTGGTGCTTCATGGATGATGACAATGCGCCGAGTGATACTGCCGGCGGCTCGGCCCGGATTGGTGGCGGGCGGATTGCTCGCCGCCGTCACTGCCGTCGGTGAGTTCGTCGCGAGCGTCGTCCTCTACACGCATTCCAATCGTCCGATCTCGATGGAAATCCTGGCGCAGCTCCGCGCTCTGGCCTTTGGCACCGCGGCCGCGTACAGTGTTCTGTTGATTTTTCTGGTGCTTCTCATGACGCTCGCCGCCCGATCGTTCGAGGAGAGACTTGCCTGACCAGCTGCCCCGACCCGCTGGGCCCGCGCGACCGCGCGTCGTAATCATCGGCGGCGGATTCGGAGGCGTTGCCGCCGCGCGCGCTCTCCGGCGCGCGGATGTCGATATCACGCTCATCGACAGAACCAATCACTTCATCTTTCAGCCGCTCCTCTACCAGGTTGCGACCGCGGCGCTGGCGCCGAGCGACATTACGGCGCCGATCCGCTGGATTCTGAGGCGTCAGCGGAACACCGAGGTGTTGCTGGCCGAAGCGCGGGAGATCGACATCGAGCGGCGCGTGGTGCGCGTCGACGACGATCTTCGCGAGCTTCCGTACGATTACCTGATCGTAGCGCCGGGAGCGCGCCACCACTACTTCGGCCACGACGAGTGGGAGCCGTACGCCCCGGGGCTGAAGGCGATCGAGGACGCATCCGAGATTCGCCGGCGCTTTCTGCTGGCGTACGAGAAGGCGGAGAAAACAGAGGATCCTCGCGAACGCGACGAATGGCTCACCTTCGTCATCGTGGGGGGTGGTCCCACCGGCGTTGAGCTGTCGGGCGCGATCCCATTTATCGCAAAGAAAGCCCTCCATTCAGAGTTTCGCCGGGTGGATACGCGTCGCACGCGGGTTGTTCTGGTGGAGGCAGGCCCGAGAATTCTGCCGTCTTTTCCGGAGGACCTGGCGCAGCACGCCGCGCATGATCTCGCCGAGCTCGGCGTCGAGGTTCGCGTCAACTCGATGGTCACCGGTGTGGACGCCGAGGGCGTGAGCATCGGAACGGACAAGATTCGCGCACGCACAGCTTTCTGGGGTGCCGGCAACAAGGCGTCGCCACTCGGGAAATATCTCGGCGCTCCGCTCGACAACGCGGGCAGGGTGAAGGTGAGCGACGACTTATCGGTGCCGGGTCATCCCGAGATTTTCGCGATCGGCGATCTGGCGACGTTGTCGCAGGATGGGCGACCAGTGCCGTGGGTATGTCCGGCCGCGAATCAGGAGGGCGCGTTCGCGGCGAAGTCGATCATCCGGGATACAAGGCGTCAACCCAGAAAGAAGTTTCACTACTTCAACAAGGGCGACCTGGCGACGATCGGGCGATCACGCGCGATCGCCGATTTCGGGCGAGTGAGGTTCAGTGGGCGACTGGCGTGGTTTCTATGGTTGTTCGTCCACATCATGTACCTCGTCGGATTCCGCAACAGGCTCGTGGTGTTCATCGAGTGGGCGTACTCTTACTTCACTTACCAGGCGGGAGTACGGTTGATTACGGATGTCGAACGCTACAAGCCTCCGGCATCGTAGAACGCGGAAGGCTCTAGAAACTGGAACAGAACGAGATGCGAGATCATAGTTTTTAAGATCATAGTATTCAGTCACTGCATCCGGAGGGTTCTCGTTCTAACTGATCGGGACTGTCTCGCGCATCAGTGAGCGCGAGAGTACCGATACACGTGGGCGGATAGCATCGAGCGCTGCTACGCGCTTCGGCAGGTTCGGGTGGGTCGAGAGGATTTCCGCGAATCTCACGAAGAAGCCTTGCTCGGTCTCGACCTGGTTCAAGTATTCGGTGGAGTTGACCTGGGTGTAGAGGTCACGTCCCGCCGCCAGAACCAGCAGGCCATCGACGCCCGCTCCCGGCTCGAGTGCGTTGCCGAAGCGGTCGCAGGTGTACTCGCACGCTCGCGAGTAGGCGCCGCCGAGGAAGGGGAACATCATCGCTGGATACAAAAGCGCTCTCCGCGTCATGTGCTTGCGTTGAACGTGGCCGAGCTCGTGGCCGACGACGAAGCTGACTGCCTTCTCGCCCTTCTGTGTCGCGAGCGCGAGTACGTCGGAGTTGATGATTACGAAATTCCGTCCGAGAAAGTGCGTCGCAAACGCGTTGAGGACTCCGCCCGACTGGAGAACGAAGATCGCGGGAGTCTCATCCATTCCCAGCCGGCGGGAGTGGCGGTCGGCCATCGCATTCAGCTCGGGGAATTGGCGACTCGATACGCGCACTCCGTTGCCGCGCACGTGGCCGATGTGGAGGCCATGAAAAATGAAGAATGCGACGATGCCAAAAATGAGATAGACCAGCATCGTGCTGGCAACCGGTCCACCAAGGAGAATGATTCTCGCCAGAACGAAGTAGATGGCGAGACTGACGACGACGCAGATGGCGAAATAGAAAGTCTCTTTCGGATGTATCAGGGGCTGGAGATCCAGCGGTCGGGACGGGATCGAATCCGATGGCATGTCAGTTCCTGGTGGTGGGGGCCGGAAAGTGGTACTAATGTTGTCCGACCAATGTCTTCTATCGCGAGGATGAGTCAATGGGCAGTAATGGGGATGCAGTCAAGGAAGTAGATCCCGCGCCTGCGAAGGCAGGATTGTGGGAAGACTTCGTGGACATTTTTTACGCGCCTTCCTCCGTTTACGCGCGGAGGAGTGATGGAAAGTTCGGGCTGGCGCTGCTCTTCCTGGTGATCGTCGGCACGGTGCTCTTTTTCGTGACGAAGAACGCCACGCAACCGATCATGGACGCCGAGTTTACCAGACAAAGCGCGGCGGCGTTGCGGAAGAATCCGAGCCTGACCGCGGAGCAGCTGGCTTCGGGGCGCGGCTTCTTCGAGATGCTCGCCCCT
>JBGPHO010000312.1:0-3281 GCA_041484425.1 Gemmatimonadaceae bacterium | reverse complement strand
TGCATCGAAGATCCTGCCGATGATCTGGGGTGGAATCCCCGCGCCGGTGTCGCTCACCTCGATGACCACACGCCCGTCCTCGAGTTTCGTCGTCACGCGGATCTCATTGTGCTCCGCCTGGCCAGTGGGCAATGCCTGTGCGGCATTGACGACGAGGTTGAGGAACACCTGGCCCAAGCGCGCCTCGTTCGCCTCGACCGGCGGGACGCGGCCATAGAGCTTGACGAGGTTGGCGCGGTGTCGAATCTCGTTCCACGCCATCCGCAGAGACGACTCCATGATCGCCTCGACATTCACCGGGCCGCGCACCTCGTCGTTGGGGGACCGGGAAAAAATCTTGAGATCCCGCACGATGAACCGCACTCGCTGCGCAGCCTCGCGCGCATCGTCGAGCGGTGTCTTGATCTCCTCCAGCATCCAGGCATCACGCATGCCTGGGGTCATCGATGTCACGTCGCCCCCTGCCATGCGTCCCAGACTGTCAGCTATGTAATCCAGATTCGCCATCACGGCGGCGAGTGGATTGTTGATCTCGTGCGCGACGCCGGCGGCCAGAGTGCCGACAGACGCCATTCGGTCGCTGACCATCAACTGTGTCTCGAGCGTTTTCTTCCCGGTGATATCGGCATCGATGGCGAGGACCGCTTTGGGCCGCCCTTGCGGATCCCGCACCAGTGTCCAGCGCGCTGCCACTGTGAGGTCACGGCCGTCCTTGGTGCGTTTGATCATCTCGCCCTGCCATTCGCCCTTCGCAAGCAGCTTGGACTGGGCCTTCCGAAATCGTTCGGTGTCCTTGTGGAGCAATTCGAAGGACGTGCGGCCCAACGCTTCGGCAGCAGTCCAGCCGTAGGTCCGTTCGGCTCCCTTATTCCAATAGATGATCTTCCCTTCCAGATCCTGTACCTGAATAGCCTCGTGGGCGATGTCGAGCAGCGCCGCCTGCTCGCGCACCTGGGCATCGGTTTGTTGGCGCTCCAGCTCTCCAGCCGCACGGGCCGCAAAAATCTGAAGTGTCGAGCTAATGAACTCGACTTCCTTCAGCGGCTCCCGGAAGACCACGAAGAGATGTCCCAACGGCACGCCCGACGAACTGTCAAGCCGGCGACCCACGTAGCCCTGCGCGCTGAGAGCTGCCAAAGTGGGGGAGTGCGGATATTTCTCGGCAACCTCCCTCGATATTACGCTCGTATCCGATGTCAGAAGGTTCTCGCACGGCGTGCCCTTCACCAGATAAGTGAAATTATCGGTGACCTTGCCATCCATTACCGCGGCGATCGTGCGGGCAGCGAGCGGCTCACCAGCAAGCAACTGCGTGACAAAACCACCCTGAGCTTCGAGTGCTTCTGCCATGTTCCGGGCGAGCTGCTCGAAGAATTCCGCGCCCGTAGCCGCGGAAACAGCGGCGGCAACCTTGACCACGGCGGCCTGCAAGCGCCGCCCTTCCGACTGTGACCGGAGATTGCCAACGCCGAACGCCACGTCATCGGCCATCTCCTGCAAGAGCGCGAGCTCATCCTCACTCGTTTGCTTTGGCTCGGAGTTATAGAGGACGAGTAAGCCAAACGTGCGAGTCGCGTCGCGCAGGGGAAGGCAGATTACCCCGCGATAGCCGAGTCGCTCGGCGTGTGGCAGCCAATGCAGCGAGCGGGGCAGATTCGCCAAGTCTTCGCACACCACGGCACGACCCGAGCGGATGACCTGTCCCGCCGGACCCTGTCCCTGTGGCTCGTTCTCGTTCCACGTGACCCCCATCTCGGAGAGAAAGCTCTCCTCCACGCCAGCATGGGCCAACGGCGTGATCGACTGAAACTCGTCGTCCTGCGCAAAGCCCACCCACGCCATGCGGTAGCCGCCGTTCTCAACGGCGATCCGGCAGACCTCATTCAGAAGCTGCAGCTCGCTGTCCGCCCGGGAGAGAGCCTCGTTGCAGCTGCTCAACATCTTCAGGGCGCGGTTGGTCCGCGAGATTTCGAGTTGAGCCAGCTTCAGGTCATGAATGTCCGTGCAGGTGCCAAACCACTTGAGAATGTTCCCACTGGCGTCTGGCACGGGCACACCGCGGATCAGCCACCATCGATAAACACCGTCAGCGCGACGCAGACGGCATTCGATCGAGTACGTGCCGGTCGTCTCCGTCCTGTGCTGCCAGGCCTGGAATGCCCGCTGCCGGTCCTCCGGGTGGATCGGCTTGTTCCATCCGTGCCCACTGCTTTCTTCAAGCGTTTGTCCGGTGTAGTCCAACCACTGTTGGTTGAAATACACGTTCGAGCCATCCGGTTGCGTGATCCAGACGATTTGCGGCATCGCCTCGGCCAACGCCCGGAATTCCTCAAGGCTGGTGCGCAATGCATCCGCGGCGAGCCGAGCCGCGGTGATGTCGGTGACGATTCCGGTGAGGCGGATAAGATTGTTTGCAGCATCGCGGACCTGAAAACCGCGGCTACGGATCCAACGGACTTGGCCGTCGCTGCGAGCAATGCGATACTCGAGGTCGATGCTCGATGCATCCCGCGTGAGCGCGACGAAGCCGCTCAGTACCCTCTCACGATCCTCCGGCACGATGAAGTCGGACCATCGCTGCGGATTTGAGTACAGGCTTTCGACCGGAACGCCCCATATCCGCTCAAAGGCGGGACTGACGTAGTGCACCTCGCGCATGTCTGGCGATCGAATCCAGAACACGTCGGTAATGTTGTCCGCCAACTGGTGGAATTTTTCATTGCTCTCACGCAGGGCATTCTCGGTTTGCTGCAGGCCTTGTTGCGGCGGCGAGAGCAGCACCGGTTTCACGTCTCCAGGATCGACGATGGCATCGACTTGAGCGGATAGCAGCGACTCAATGGTCGCTTCTGCCGCGGCAAGCCGTTGCGCGAGCGTTCTCGTACGCGCCCCGTCTTTCGCTTTCACTTGATGGCCGGTCTAATTCGAAGTTCGGATCTTCATTACTGAGTCCTTTTCAAAACCGTCGAATGGGGGCAGGTCTCACAACGCAGTCGCGGACGAGCTCCCAGCCTTTCGGAAGCACGTCTGCTCGTGGATTTGATCGATCTCGCGGGAGGACCTGAAAGGCCTGGACTCGAAGCGCGCTGAAAACTTCCGACTATGCGCGCGCGGGGCAGTGACGAATGATGACGGCAAGGCCCGCGCCATTCTATCACCCAAACGTGTTAAACAATGACCACGGAGATCACGACTAGCGGTCTCAACGACTCGGTCTAGCGACCAGCGAGAAGGTCATGACGGTGTACGGCTGGGCGTTCGCTCACAGCGCTTCTGTTGCC
>JBGPHO010000311.1:0-3304 GCA_041484425.1 Gemmatimonadaceae bacterium | reverse complement strand
CTTCCTGAACCCCTTCCCCTCGTAAATCCGGTTGATCAGGATCCGCCGCACGATCACCATCACGGTCACGAGCGTCGGGAGCGCGACCACGAGACCCAACGGGCCGAGCAGCTTTCCGATCACGAGCACCGACGTGATCGTGAGCACCGGCGGCATGTCGATCTTCTTCGACATCACGAGCGGCGAGACGAGATTTCCCTCGATCAGGTGAATCACGACGCCGAGCAATAGCACGTAGACGGCCCGGGTACCGCCGCCCGGCCCGCCGAGGACGAACAACGCCGGCAGCGTCGTCGACAGGAGCGTGCCGAAGAACGGAACCACCGCCACGAGACCGGTGAATATCCCGAACGTCAGCCAATACGGAACGCCGAGTATGTAGAGTCCCGCCGCGGTGAGCGCGCCGAGGAACGTCATCGTCAGAAGCTGGCCGACGATGTAGGCCCGGAGCGCGTCGGCGAGATCGCGCAGCACGTCGCGCACGAGATCGCGATGAATCGGCGGGAATAGCGCGATGAGCCATTCCCTGTACGTGCCCGGCTGAAGCGCGAGATAGATGCTCATCACACCGACTGCGAAGCAGTCGATCATGACAGCCACTAACGACAGCACCCTCGGGAGCACCAGCTCCGCCTGCCCAGTCAGCTGATTGTAGACCGCGCCGATGAGCGGATGCTCGCCCGGTTTCCAGACGTCGCGCATAGCCGGGAAGCGAGCGACGAAGTGGTCGATGCCCGTTTCCCACGTCTCGATGTACTTGGGCATTACGACGATCAGCGCCCGCGTCTGCTCCACGACAGGCGGCAGCAGAATCGCGAACAACGTAATGAGCGCGGCTGCCGTCCCGACTACCGAAATGAAAAACGCGAGCTTTGGCGGGGCGTGAAGCTTTTCGACGAGAAGGTCTCTCACCGCGCCCAGGTACAGCGAGATGATGATCGCTATGAAGAGGAGGAGAAAGACGTCAGCCGTCGCTCCCAGCATCCAGAGGAGCAAAAACGTCAGAATTACGCCGGCTAGAATCGGCGCAACTCTGACGCTCGGTGCCGCGGAGCTAGCCAAGGCTACTTCTTCTCGTCGTGGATCTCTTCGACCTCAATGTCTTCCGCCTCTGTCTGCTGTCCGGCGCCGAGCGCCTTGTTGTTGGCGACAGCGCCGGCGGGAAGCACACCCATCTTCTGCTTCAGCTGAATGAGCAGCATTTCGGCCGACTGATTTCCGCCCGCCGCCTCGAGCCGCTTGAAGTCTTTCGCGAGCTTGTCGCCCGAGAATTCCTCGTCGATCTCGGCGCTCGCTCTTATCTTGCGCTCGTTGGCGTCGATCTTCTCTTCCATCCGCGCAAAGGCTTCGAACGCCGACTTCTCCGAGATATGCGACATCGTCTCGTTGATGCGCTTCTGGGCGTCGGCTCGGCGCTGCTTGGCGAGCAGGAGATTCTTCTTGCGGTTCGCCTCTTCGATGTTGTCGTTGAGGCCGCGCAATGATTCCTTGAGGCGATCTGTCTCCTGCTTGTGCGCCTGCCAGGTGAGATTGAGCTGATCGCCGCGCGACATGTGCTCGCTGCGCCGAATGAGAGCCTGCTTGGCGAGCTCGTCCTGATTCTGCTGGACCGCCAGCATCGCTCTGCGCTCCCAGTCCTCCGCCTCCTTGAGCTCCTGCCTGGTCTGGTCGTGCAGGCGCTTCTCGTCGGCGATGGCGGCGGCGACCTGCTGCTTCGCTTTCACGAGCTGCGAGCGCATGTCGAGAATGATCTGGTTCAGCATCTTCTCGGGCTGCTCGAATTCCGAGATCACCGCGTTGACGTTGGACCGGAAGAGCATCGCGATACGATCGAAAATATTCATGGTGGTATTGATGGGTTTGTCCGAACTGCAACTGAACGGGATCCGAGATCTGAACTGCGACTGAACGCGATCCGAGATCTGAGAAGCTCAGATGACTGATTTCAGTAACCGCCGCAAGACGGTCCTCGTGGCGTGATGACACAGGCGGTTGCTTTGCTTAAAGCCGCAAATGATCGGTCTCAGCGTAGTTACCGCCAACTATGATCTGTACCTCTCACATCTCGGATCGCGTTCTTTTCCAACTCTCCAAATCTATAGGTTCTCACTACAACTTCCGCGAAGGTACAACCTTGGGCCCCGCTTAACTAGCTGATTTCACCCGTCTGAGCGTTTGATCTGGTACAACCGCTCCTTTGCCAGCCGTCGTCCGGTCGGCGTTGCGGCCAACCCACCGCCCGCCGTCTCGCGATAGCGGACATCCATCTCGCGCCCGATCTGGCCCATCACGTCGATCACCTCGTCCACGGGAATGGCGAAGGTGATTCCGGCCAGCGCCATCTCGATTCCAGCCAGTGCGATTGCCGCGCCGGTCGCGTTCCTGAACACGCAGGGCAATTCGACCAGCCCGCCCAGCGGATCGCAAACGAGCCCCAGCGTTCCCTGCATCGTGAGCGCCACCGCGTGCCCTACCTGCGACGGCGTCCCGCCCAGCATTTCTGTCGCGGCGCCGGCCGCCATTCCCGCGGCCGCGCCGGTCTCCGCCTGGCAACCACCCTCAGCGCCCGAGAGCGACGCTCTCTCCGCCACCACCGCGCCAATCAGCCCCGCCGTCGCCAGTCCATCGACGACTTTCTCGTCCGAAACCGACTTCGCTTCCGCGAGACCGGTGAGGATCGCCGGCAGCACTCCCGCTCCACCAGCCGTTGGCGCGGCGACGATGACGCCCATCGCCGCGTTCACTTCCTGCACCGCCAGCGCCCGCGTCAGGATGTCGCGAAATGGAGTCTGCGCCAGCGGACCCTTCCCGCTCGTCCTGAGTTTCGCCGCGTCGCCGCCAACGAGTCCCGACGCGGAGTACAGATCGCCAACCAACCCCTTCTCGATCGCGCTACGCATCACGTTGAGTGCGCGTTGCAGGGCCGCACGAATGTCTTCGACCGGCCGGCCCTGGTCGCGCGATTCAGCAGCCAGCGCCACCTGCGCCAGCGACTTCTTGTCGCGTTCAGCGTCCTTGATCGCGTCAGCGAGGGCCTTGTACACTCAGCCTCCGCTCACTTTGGGGAGCCGGCGCGTCCACCGAACCCAGTCGAGCGCGCGCAGCTCCTCGCCCGCTTTTTTGTCGGGCTCCTCGTCGCATTCGATCATCATGAATGCGTCGCCGCCCCTTTCCTTTCTCGACACCCTCAGCGTAGCAATGTTGATGTCGTGCTCGGCCAGGATCCCCGTGATTCTGGCGATCGAGCCCTTCCTATCCTCAGCTACGAGAACAATCGTGTGTAAGTTTCCGGTCACTTCGACCG
>JBGPHO010000310.1:0-3316 GCA_041484425.1 Gemmatimonadaceae bacterium | reverse complement strand
CTTGGGGCTCTCGACCGCGACGTAGGATTCGCCGATCGGTGGACGCGGACCTTCCATCACCACCTTGAAATGATGGATCATGGATTCCATCTCGCTCGTCGCTTTGGACTTGGGAGGAAGGATGACTCGCGGATCGTCGATGTTCACCGGACCGTCGGGCAGCCGGTCGGCCGCCTGCTGGAGTATGCGCACCGATTGGCGCAGTTCCTCGAACCTCACGAGGTAGCGATCGTAGACATCGCCGTTCGTGCCAACCGGCACCTCGAAGTCGTAGGTCTCGTAATCGAGATATGGGAAATCCTTGCGCACGTCGTAGTCGACACCGGAAGCGCGAAGCATCGGACCCGAGAGCCCCCAGTTGATCGCTTCATCCGGCGTCATCACGCCGAGTCCAACGGTGCGGCCGACCCAGATCGCATTCCTGGTCAGCACGCGGTCGATCTCGTCCAGCGTGTGCGGGAAAGTGCGGATGAACTGCCTGAGCCCGTCCATCCAGCCGCTCGGAATGTCGGCGGCCATGCCGCCCACTCGCGTTGCCGACGTCGTGAGCCGGGCGCCAACCCACTTCTCGATGAGGCGGTAGATCTCCTCGCGCCGCTGGAACGCCCAGAGAAAGGGGGTGAACGCTCCGATATCGATGCAGAAGGTGCCGAGCCATACGAGGTGCGACATGATGCGCGACAACTCGGACGCGATGACGCGCAGAACCTTGCACCGCTCCGTGATCTCGATTCCGAACAGCCGCTCGGCGCCAAGGGCAAACGCCACGTTGTTGCCGATCGAATTGAGATAGTCCTCGCGATCGGTCCAGCAGATTATCTGGTTGTACTGCCTGTACTCGCCGATTTTCTCGAACCCGCAGTGGAGATAGCCGATGTGCGGAATGCAGCGCACCACGGTCTCTCCATCGAGCTCGAGCACGAGGCGTAGAACGCCATGCGTGGCGGGATGCTGAGGACCAATGTTGATGAGCATGTGCTCACCCTCGAGATCCGGCTCGAGACCTGGCGGTGGCTGGAGCGCGACCGCCGCTCCGCCGTCGTTCGTAACGAGCGGAATACGCTGTGGCCGTCCCTGCGCGTCGAGACCCGAGGTCGAGAGCTCTACTTCGACTGTGCGCTTTGCCATCTACTCGCCAGTCCTCTCGCCCTTGCCCAGTCTCTCGCGCATGTCCTGCGGAAGCTCCGCGAACGCGTCCGCGATCGTGAGCTCTTCCATCGAATAGCGCGCTTCCGGATTCTGGGCGAGGGCCTGACGCAGCTGCTCGGAGCGGCTGAAGCGCCCGCGCAAAGGAAAATCCTTGCGTAGCGGATAGCCTTCCTTGTACTGCTCCCACATCAGGATGCGCCGGAGATCCGGATGTCCGCGAAAGCGGATTCCGAACATGTCGTAGCATTCGCGCTCGAGCCAGTCGGCAGACTTGTAGATGTCCCAGACGCTGGCGATCTCGAGTGTCGATGCTTTGGGAAGCTGCGCCTTGATCCGGAGGAATCGCCGATACGGAAGCGACCGCAGATGCCACACAACCTCGATCGGCACTTCCGCGTCTCGATACTCTACGGCGGTCACGTCGCTGAGGAAGTCGTACTGCTGAGACGGGTCGTCGTGCAGCCAGCGGATGATCTCGTGCGCCGAAGCTGGATCCAGGTAGACGACTGTCTCGGCCCAGATCACTTCGACGCGCTTGATCGCGGCAGGGAATTTGTCATGGAGCGCCTTCGCCGATGGATTCGCCTCAGCCCCACGGTGAGAAACGTTCCGCTGGGTTGCCGGCTGTGCGCCGGTCGCGTTCGCTCCGGTTCTCACGACTTCGAATCGGCTCACAGTCCGGACCTTGTCTGGTTTACGGAATTTCCGAACGGCTCACCAAGCTCGTCGATCACGGACGGCGGAATGTAGAGCTGGCTCGAAGGATCGGGTTCCATCTCATCGCGGATTCCGGCGTCGGAAGACCGCTCGTTCTTCACCTTCTCCTGGAGCATTCGAATTCCGTAGATGAGGCCCTCGGGCCGGGGAGGACAGCCCGGAACGTACACGTCGACGGGAATGATCGTGTCGATTCCCTGCACCACGGCGTAGTTGTCGAACATCCCGCCCGTCGATGCGCAGGCGCCCATGGAAATGGCCCACTTGGGCTGTGGCATCTGCTGCCAGATGCGGCGGATGATCGGAGCCAGCTTGAACGGCACGCGGCCGGCACAGATGAGCACGTCGGCCTGGCGCGGCGAGAAGCTCATGCGCTCCATGCCGAAGCGGGCGAGGTCGAAATCGCTGGCCGCCGTCGCCATGAACTCGATTGCGCAGCAGGCGGTCCCGAAGGGCATCGGCCACAGCGAATTCGCGCGTCCCCAGTTGACGAGGAAGTCGAGGCGCGTCGTGACCCACCCTTCCTGCGACTCGGGCGCGTACGAGACGGTGCGGTGCTCGGTTGGAGCGGTCAATCCCATTGCAGTGCTCCCTTCTTCCAGACGTAGACGAAACCGACAAGCAGGATCAACATGAACACCAGCATCTCACCGAGCCCGAAAAAGGAGATGTTTCCAACGGGACACACATCGCCCACGAGCGGCACGAAGCAGGAGAGCTGCTTGAAGTAGACGGCCCACGGGATCATGAACACCGTCTCGATGTCGAAAATGATGAAGAGGATCGCGACGAGGTAGAAGCGCACCGAGAATCGCTCGCGCGCGTCGCCCAAGGCCGGAACTCCGGATTCATAGGCCTGCTGCTTGACCGTCGTTGGCCGCGCGCGGATCGTGAGCGCCGAGATCCCGATGATCAGGAGCGCGTTCAACACCACGAAACCGAGGAGCATCAGAACCGGGAAATACGCGCGAGCCATTGAGTCTCAGACTTCGTGAAAAATTTCACTAGTGCGATTTTTGGGAATTTACCGTTGGCAATCTTGTAATTCAACGGCTCCCGTTCGGTGGCGGCGCCAGTGCGAAAATCGTAGATTGCCGAGGAAAGCTGCGAACACCCGCCAGAACCCACCCCTAGCCGGAACTCCGGCTTCCTCACGCAATCACACACCACTCATCAATGTCAATTCAATCGGATCGCTGGATCACCCGCATGGCAAAGGAGCACGGGATGATCGAGCCCTTCGAGAGCAGTCAGGTAAGGACGGGCGTCATCTCGTACGGAGTCAGCTCCTACGGATACGACATGAGAGTGGCACCCGAGTTCAAGATTTTCACCAACGTCCTGAGCTCGATCGTGGATCCGAAAAACTTCGATCCGAAATCATTCGTCGAGTTCGAGGGTGACGTCTGCATCGTTCCGCCCAACTCCTTCGCGCTCGCCCGGTCGGTGG
>JBGPHO010000309.1:0-3324 GCA_041484425.1 Gemmatimonadaceae bacterium | reverse complement strand
TCTGCACAAGGTAATACTCCGCAACGCCCAACATGATCAGCGCGAAGAGCCGCTTGATCCAGACCATCCACGTTCCTGCCTTCGGCAGGCGCGCCAGGCTGCCGCTAAAGAGTCCCACGAGCACGAGCAGCGTGCACATTCCGAGCGAGAACACGAACAGGTAGATGAATCCGAGCACGCCACTCTTTGTGGCGGTGACCCAGGTCAGGACGGCCGCCATGACAGGTGCCGAGCACGGCGCGGCTACGAGGCCGGACGCGGCCCCCATGACGAACACCCCATAAATGCTCCCTCCCGTACCCGCGGATGCCGCACGCGTGAGGAGCCAGCTCGGCACGCGCACCGGAATCACCTCGAGCATTGCCAGTGCGGCGATGATCAGAAGATTAGCGATTGCGAAGTAAGCCCAGGGATTGGTGCTCACCGAACCGAACAGAGTGCCCGTGAGTCCCGCGAACAGGCCGACCGACGCGTACGCAAGTGAAAGCCCGAGCACGTACGCGAAAGTCAGAAAAACAGTCCGGGACCGCGCCCGCGGCACATCTCCCACTGCGCTGCCTCCGACTATCGCCGCGGTGATTGGAATCATCGGGTAGATACACGGAGCGAGGCTCGTCAGCACGCCCGCGATGAACAGGATCGGCAGAGCAGTGAGCGGACTCGACGACAGCTGTGTAGATATGTGAGTGAAATCCACGATTGTCCCGGATGCAGAAGAGGGATGCTATTTCGTAGCATCCCTCTTTGCAATGATTTGTGCGCTGGTGGAGCTATTTCTTCGTCAGCAGCTCCTCGAAGAGATCGAGCGCGCGCGGGTCATGAGACTGTCCCAGCCAGAATAACGCTTTCTTCCGTATTTCCGGATCCTTATTGGTGCGCGCTACGGAGATGAGCGCCGGAACGCCTTCGTCGCGGGGACGCTGCGACAGCGCGAACACTGCCTGCTCCCGCACCTCGCGATCGACGCTATTGTCGAGAACGATATTGTTGAGGCCCGCCGTGGCCGCATCTCCGGCAGCTTGTCCGAGCCAGAACACAGATTGATTCCTGGTGTTGCGGGGCAGATCAGAATTGCGCGCGATCTTTATCAATGCGGGCCAAATGTTGGCGCTGTCCGCGATCGTGGCGGGGAAGATCGCCTTCTCTCCCATGCTTCCCTTCTCGGTCTGCGCGATCGAGACCAGGTAGTCAGCCGCGTCATGCGCCGACACAGTACCCAGATCGACAACGTCAGCGCCCGCCGGCCTCCATCGCCCGCCGACGTAGAATCGAAGATCGGTCAGCTCGCCGTCCCGGCGATCGAGCACGACCCGCCCCGGGCCACTGCTGCAGTCGCTTTCCCACTCGACGTCGCGCGACGTGTTGTCGTTACCCCACGTCGTCCTTCCTCTGCCATTCGAGTGCCAGATCGAGTTGCCACTGCCGCAGATTCCCGGCTTCGCGGCGAACGACATGCGGACAGTTCCGTTCGAGACACGAGCAACTCTGCTCGCGATGCTTTGTCCTGGCGTGACTACCGCCACACCGGCCAAAGCCGCGAGGACGATGGCCGTCGTCCCCGTGAGCGATGTCCTTCGGATACTCGTCATCTGTTGATCAAGTCAATGAGGAACTGCTGCACGCGTGGATCGCGGGATTGGCCGAGCCAGAAGATCGCCTTCTTGCGCAGCTCAGGGTCTTTCTCGTTTTTCGCGATGTCGAACAGCTTGTCAATCGCCGTGCGATCACTCTGACGCTGTGACAGCACGAAGATGATCTGCTCCTTCATCTCGCTGTCACCCATCCGGTCGTAGAGCTTCGACATTTCCGATATCGCAACGCCCGACTGACCAGCCCAGAAAAGCGCCTTCTTCCGCAGCTCAATGTCTTCCTTCGGATTGACGGCGATGTTCATGAGCCACTGCTCGTTTCCAGCGCCCCGCTGCTGCGAGAGCGAGAAGAGGATTTTTTCCTTCAGGTCCCCATTGGTGAGCCGCGAATAGAGGTTGCGAAGGAAATCCGTATTCTCTGTCGAGCGGTTCTGGCCCAGCCAGAAGATCGCTTTCTCGCGCAGATCGCTGTTCTCGCTCTCGCGCATGGCGAAGTCCCGCAGCGCCTGTTGCGCCCTCGGCTCGTTCTGTTGCGAAAGGGAGAACAGCGCCTTCTCCTTGATGTTCTCGTCGCCGTTACCCTTGAGTATCTCCTCGAGGAGGCCGGTGGACCCCGGCACCTGCGACAGCCAGAATACCGCCTGCTCGCGGGTTTCCTGGTCGGGGTCGCTACGCGCGACACTCATGAGAATGTTCGCCGTCTGGTCTGTTCGCTTCTGCGAGACCAGGAATACGGCCTTCCGCCTCAACGCCACGGAGCACGAGTCGCGACGCGCAAGAACCTTTTGCAGAATCGGCATCGCGCGATCCGCGTCCATCTGGAGCAGCGCGTTGAGCGCGGCGATGCGGTCGTCGCTGTCCTCGTCTGCATCCGGCGAGCAGTTGCGCCCCTGCGATCCAGGCCTGATAGCCCCCTCGCTGCCACCGCGCGCCGTACTATCAATGGACATGGCGCATGACTCGTCGCCGCGTTTCGCCAGCTCACCACAAACGCGTGTGAGCAGGCTCGCTCCGTCCTTCTTCGCAATTGCCGGGAAACGCTCCTTCAGCTGGTTCAACCGGGCGCGCGCGGTATTCAGGTCGTCGTCACCACCACTTCGGTAAAGCGCAAACGCTTCGTAGTAGAGAGCCTGTCCCGCGTAGGCCGATTGCGGGTACCGCTCGGGAATCCGGTGAAAGATCTCCGCCGCGCGTTTGTAATCGCCGCGCGACAGCGCTTCACGCGCCAGCCGGTAGAGCGAATCCGCTGGATCCGCTTTCGCCCATGGCTCGGGCGGCAGCGGAATGGCCTGCAGGTCGAGCGAGGCGAACGCCGCGCTCAATTGTGCATCCGCGCCAGCCAGAGCGAGCGGAGCAACGTTGGAGTGGAACGAATTGTGGCCGGTCGGAGACTGGCTGACTCCGAATCCTGCCGAGGAAATTATTGCTGCTGCCGTGAGTAGTGTTCTCATTGTCATTGAAAGTGGCCTCAACTACCGCGCTGCGAGCCCGCGGGAATCGCGGTGCGCAGCCTCGTCATTACATTGTCCTGCTGCAATGTCTTCTCGATCAGCTCTCGATCCTGTGGCGTGCTTCCGGGCGATAGCTGGACGATCTGCACGAGCACGAGCTCGAGATCTTCCAACAACGGACGACGCTGCGGATCGTTGGCGACGGGAGAATCCAGTAACAGCCGGGTGTTGCTCAAAAGCTGGCGCGCCCATGATCCGAGCTGCGCGTCCATTTGCTGATCTGT
>JBGPHO010000308.1:0-3337 GCA_041484425.1 Gemmatimonadaceae bacterium | reverse complement strand
GTCGCCTTTGCGCGGAAAGGCCTCGGCAATGAGCGGGCGGGTATCGAAGGTCGCCAGCGGCAAGTTGTTCGTGCTGATCATCACGAACTTCGTGGACATGGTGGGATTGCTGATGATCATCCCGCTGATGCCCTTCTACGCGCTGGAGATGGGCGGCGGCGGGTTCGAAGTCGCGATTCTCATGAGCGCGTTCACCGCGGCGCAGCTGCTCAGCGCTCCGTTATGGGGGAGATTCTCCGATCGCTACGGCCGGCGGCCCGCCCTTCTCGTCGGGCTCACCGCCGCGTGCTTCGCTTACGTGGTTTTTGCGTTCGCTACCTCGATCTGGCTGCTGTTGCTTTCGCGCGTCGTTCAGGGCGCTGGCGGGGGTACCGTCGGCGTCATTCAGGCATACGTCGCTGATTCCGTCGAGCCCGACAATCGCGCTAAGGCGCTCGGTTGGCTTTCCGCCGCGACAAATGTCGGCGTTGCGATCGGACCAGCGCTGGGAGGAGTGGCGCTCAAGTTTGGCCGGAGCGGACCTGGCCTCGCCGCCGCGGGCCTGTGTCTCGTGAACATTTTCTTCGCCTGGAAATTCCTGCGCGAATCACGCGACATGACGGAAGCACACGAGAAGAAGCCACGTGCATCACGGACCGTTATTGCTCACGTGATTACCCACGCGGGCGAGCCGGCGCCACGCCTGATCTGGATCTATGCGATCGCGATGGGAGCGTTCTCCGGGCTGATGGCGATTCTGGCCGTGTTCCTTCATGACCGATTTACCGTGGGTAAGGACCAGATCTGGATCTTCTACACCTATGTGGGCGTGATCTCTGTCGTGACCCGCGCGGGGATTCTGGGACGCATGGTCGATCGATATGGGGAGGCGCAGCTGTCGAGAATCGGTCTCGCCCTGCTCGCGACGGGATTGGCGACGCTCCCTCTCGCGCGTGGTTACGTCACGCTCGCGATCGCGGTGGCGCTGATCCCACTCGGCACAGCGTTTACGTTTCCGTGTGTGACGTCGATGTTGTCACGCGTGATCTCGAGCAGGGAACGTGGGCTGTACATGGGCGTGCAGCAGACGTTCGGCGGATTGTCGCGGGTGATCATTCCGCTGTGGGCGGGGTTTTCCTACGATCATTTTGGGAAGACCGTCCCGCTATTCACATCGGCCGTTCTCGTGTTCGGGACGATAGTGCTCGGTTTCGGGATCGACGATGGAAGGAAGGCGGCGGTGCCGGTTGCTTCTCCGTGAAGGAGGAGCTCTCCGACGAGTGATATTCAACCTGACTCTTTCTCCAACCCCTGGCTGATTCTGAAGACATGGCCGTCGGGGTGTCTCACGTGCAACTCACGGACATTCCACGGCATGTCGGTCGGCGGCCAGACGATTTCCAGATTTTGCTCGACGCAATGCCGACAGACGGCGTCGACGTCATTAACCCAGATCGACATCCACACGCTCGGATCCGCCGCATCGATACCGTCGAATCCGACGATTGCTGGAAGCGGGCGCGTGCTCCGGCCACCCTGGCCATCCAGACAGAGAAAAATCTCGGTCCCGCCGGAGAATACACCGCCAAACGTGGGCGGATTGCCCCATTCCCAACCCTTCTCCCAGCCAAGCTTCTCGAACCAGGCAAAACTTTCCTGAATGTCGGAGACATTCAGGATCGGTGTGAGCCTTTTCGCCTGCATGCGCGTCACCATCCCAACGCCCTCCAGCTGATGGCGGCCGTTCAGGCCGCTAGTTGCGTTCGTTATGGAGCGCCGTCCCCCTGGGCAAAGGTTAGGGTGTAGCCGGCAATGCGCGCCCCGTGCGCCTTGCCGGCATCGATGTCACTACGGTAGTGAATGCCACCATACAGCCGGGATATCCCGGCCTCGTCGCGCATCGACGCAAAGCTTTCGGCGCCACCGGGAAACAGATACGAGAGGATCGACGCGGCAGCCGCCGAAAAGGTTGAGTGCCCAGACGTATATGACGGAAAATTCGGAATTCCGATTTGCGTCTTGATGCTTGGATCCAGCTGTGAAGGCCGCGGATTGAAGTAATGGTACTTGGCGTCCCAGCATCCGACACCCGCATCGTGCATCGCCATGTTCAACAGGGCGAAAACTCGTGCTGCCCGCACCTCGCTCATTTTCGCGTCCCGCACATACTCGAGCGCGACATCATTCCAGTGGCCCGGCGGCGAATACGTTCCGGCGCCGTCGTTCCACTTCTGTGCGATCGCGAGCTGCGCGTTCGTGAGGTGCTCGACCGTTCGCTTGACTTCGGCCGTCTCGTCTTTCATCTGCTGCGAGCCCGTCGATGGTGGCGGTGGCGGGCGCTCAGCGATGATATTCGCCGGCGTCATGTTCCACGCCCGCACCTGACCGAACAATGGAAGCATGGGTGGACGTACGGGAATGTCACGACTTATCCAGGCGACCTCTCCGCGCGCCGTGGCGGAGTCGGCGAGTGCCTTCCATAGAACTGCCGATCCCCCAGCAGTCCGCATACCATCAGCCCCGGCCCGGGCGAGAAAGACGGCGGCCACGGATTTTCCGAGCGCCAGCCCTGCCGCCAGATCGCTGGCGGTTGCTTTGCCGGACCAGAGCGCGGCGTTGCGTTGTTCCGCCGCTTTCAGCGTGACTTCTTCCACCGCCGCCGGGAACAGTGTTTTCAGCATCTCGACCGTTACGCCCGATATTACCGCGTCCTCCGAGGGATACGAGGGCAAGTCAGTCACCGGCATCAGCGCGGCGACCGAGTTGTCATTTTTCGCGGGCGACAGCCGGTTGTACTGAAACTTCCAGTACCACGCCGATTTCAGCGCGTCGTACTGAGCGGCGCTCACGTAGCTGTAGGCGCGCGCCGCATATACCGGGTTGGCGAAGGGAAAAGCTGGATCGCCGAACGGATTCTCGGCGTCGGGGACGGGATACCCGCCCTCGTCCTTCGGCGCGGGTGGGAGATTGTAGCGCGCAACAAGCTCGCGTACGATCTGGTTCCAGCGCATCACGCCGCCGCCACTCCAGTATGCGATCGCTTGCCGTTGCGCGTCGGTAAGATTCGCCTGGCTCGACTTGATGGCATCGATCTCCGCCGTGTACGCGGCGGACGCTACCGGCGCTGGCGCGGCAACGGCAATTTGACTCGGACCGGTCAGCAGGATCATGCGCCATGACCCGGCCGTTGGCTCCAGACTGGATGGTTCGAGCGGCGGAAGCACTTCGAAGGGACCAATGGATTTGTCGCAACCGGCGACAGACAGTGCGGCCGCGCACGAAATGAGCGCCAGTAGAAACGGCCGTCGATTCGACATTCTTAGTGAGCCGACATTCCGACTAGAAGTGAAGCGCATAG
>JBGPHO010000307.1:0-3340 GCA_041484425.1 Gemmatimonadaceae bacterium | reverse complement strand
CTGTTTCGATTCGGCTACGGGTTGGCTTACAAATAGGGAAGGCAATGGAGGGGGACGAGCGATGCTCGTCCCCCTCTTTTTCTTTAACTACGCTGCTGCCTGCTGCCCGCTCAACGCTATTCGCTAATCGCTGACAACCGAGGGACCGATCTCGGTGGCGAGAAGGCAAAGGCAGTTGATTGTACCCTGAACGCCAACTGTACGGTCACGTCGTAGGCAGCGCGCAGCGCTCCGCGTTCAGCGGGCAGCGGGCGGCAGTGTCGTTGTGTCCCGCGCTTAGTACGCGACGCCGAACCGTTTTGCTACGTGCCTCGGCCGCTCAAGCTCGTCGAGGACCGCGACTGCGTAGTCCTCGAAGGTGATGGAGCTCTTCCCGTTGTCATCTACCAGCAGCTTGTCGTCGGTCGTGCGGTACTTCCCAGTGCGCTTGCCCGGCGCGATCTCCGCGGCGGGACTTAGATAGGTCCAATCCAGGCCTTTGGCCTCGTTGCGCCAAATGCCGAGCGCTTCGCGACCCTCACGCGCTTCTTCGCGGTAGATCTCGGGGAAGTCTGGCAGGTCGGCGAGTGCCTTGCCGGGCGCAACCTCGAGGCTGCTCGCTCCACCGACGTAGAGTACGCGCTTCACCCCAGCCGAGCGTAGTCCCTGGATAAGTGCGCGGGAGTTCGCGGCGAGTGATGGTGCGGGGAGACCGCGCGCATTGGGACGCGGCGAGATGGCACTCACCACCGCGTCGGCACCGCGCGCTATCTTCGCGACGCTATCAGCGTTGGTGGCGTCACCCTTGACCAAACGGACGCGCTTGTCGGGCGACTGGACGGCGTCCGGGTCACGGACGACACCGACGACTTCGTGGCCGCGGCGGAGCGCCTCGGCGACGACACGCTGGCCGACGTTTCCCGTGGCACCAAACAGGACGAGCTTCATGATGCGTTCTCAGAGCAGAGCGTGTGCCCGCTTCTGGCAACCCTGGCCGCGGCTTGCCATCATCTCGTATGAGGATTCAGAGCTGTTGACCTCTTAACCAGCCAGTGGGGTTCATCGTGATCGCTTCTCTTCGCTACGTCGTTGCATTCGCCGGACTCACGCTGATTTCCGCGCCGCGTTCAGCGCTGACCCAGCATGACGGCTCGGCTTCGCCGCAGAAGCTCATTCATCATACGGTGAGCTTAGACGGGCACCCGATCGCGGTGTGGGAGAAACGCGCAGCACACCCACGCCGCAGTCTCCTTCTTGTCCACGGCAGGACCTGGAGCAGCATTCCCGACTTCGATCTACATGTGCCTGGTGAGAATCTCTCGGTGATGGATGCACTCGTGGCGCGTGGATACGACGTTTACGCGATCGATCTCCGCGGCTACGGCGCAACGCCCCGCGACTCCAGTGGCTGGCTGAAGCCCTCTCGCGCGGCCGAGGACGTTTACGCGGTCCTCGAATGGATTCATCACCAATCGACGATCAAAGAGAGACCTGCACTCATTGGCTGGTCTCGCGGCTCGATGGTCGCCCAGCTCGTGGCAGAAACCCATCCGGATGCGATTTCTGCCCTGGTACTTTTTGCCCGCCCATTAAGAGATACTCTCTACGGCCGAGATGCGGACTTGACCACTCCACCGCGGGCACCAAACACCGCCGCGGCAGCGGCCTCCGACTTCATTACGCCAGGATCAATCAGTCTGCGCGCGATAGACGCCTATGTCCGCCAGGCGCTGGCCTCCGATCCGGTTTATGTCGACTGGCGAAATCTCGACGACTTCAACAACCTCGATGCGGCGCGTGTTACAGTCCCAACACTTCTCATGATCGGACAATTTGACCCATTCTACGCGAGGCGACCGATTGCGCAGGCCGAGCTGTTCGTCCGCCTGGGCACGGCTGATAAGGAGTGGGTGGTACTCGCGGGTGGCGATCATGCGGCGCTCCTCGAGCGCACCGCGCCGCGCTTCGTCGAAGCGATCGCGAGCTTTCTCGAAAGACCGCGTCTATAGTTTTGGGAAAAACGGACACGGTGATCACCAGTCCCCATGGCGCCGGGTCAATACTGCGCTTGCATTCGAATCGAGATCTCGATAAGGTCTGGCGCCATCCCACTCGCGAGACCAGCATGAGCCGCTCGTCGTCCGCCCGTTCTCCGCTGTGGTGCACCATCACTGTAAGCACCGCGGCTCTCATCGTGGCGGTGACTTCCGCGCCGCTGCTGTTCGCCCAGGCGGCGTCGGTGCCGTCGCCACCCGCACGACACTCGCAAATCCTGATGCTCGGTACCGGCACCCCGGTCATTGATGCCACGCACTCCGGTACGAGCATCGGAATCCTGGTGGGAGGCTCCCTCTACATCTTCGACGCAGGGCCGGGTGTGGAGCGTCGAATGCTCGAAGCGGTAGCAAAAGGTACGAAAATCGACACCATTCCCGCGGTGTTCATCACCCACCTTCACTCTGACCACACGCTCGGTCTTCCGGCGCTCGTGTATTACCACGGTCCGAATGCGACGTTTCGTCGCGGCGGCCCGCTGACTGTCTATGGACCGCCAGGCATCGCCGCAATGATGGAGCACATCAGCGCTGCGTGGACTGCGGATCGCGAAGTACGAACCCAGACCGGCGGGGCCGCTCCGTCCTGGCAGGTGCGCGGTGCCGATGTCACCGCCGGTATCATCTACCGCGACTCCAACATCGTGGTGAAGGCGTTCGAGGTGCCGCACAGCGTCTGGCCGCATGCGTTCGGGTACAAAGTGGAAACCCCAGACCGCCTTATCGTCATCTCCGGCGACACCCGGCCCAGCGACGCGATAGCGCGCGAGTGCGCGGGATGCGACGTCCTCCTACACGAGGTGTACGCGGCCGAAGGTTTTTCCAAACTACCAGCGCGTGTGCAGCCATATCACTCCTCCGCCCACACGTCGACCTATGAGCTCGCGGAGATTGCGGCGAAAGCGCAGCCCAAGCTTCTGGTGCTCTATCACCAGCTTTACTTCTCCGGCGCCACCGATGACGATCTCCTTCGCGAAGTGCGCAGCCGGTACCACGGGCGGGTGGTCTCCGCTCACGATCTCGACGTGTACTAGGTTGTCGGGAGCAGCTCATTGGTGCGTTGGGACGCATTCTAGCACCGCCTTGTTGGCGGCAGAGGTAGTATGATGAAACGACATGCGCTACTAAGTGCGTTGTTGTTGGCGTGCTCGGCCGCACCAACTCCAGCGGCGAATGTTACGGGCACGTGGCGGGTCACGATCTCCGCAGGCGAGGGCACGATAGCCGGCATGGCCTCATTTAAGCAGACCGGCGAGCAGGTGACTGGATGGGTGGGTCCGAATGCAGACAACCCGATTCCGATTGCT
>JBGPHO010000306.1:0-3341 GCA_041484425.1 Gemmatimonadaceae bacterium | reverse complement strand
CGTTTCATCTTTCCGGGAATCAGTCTCGAGGGCCGCACACTCTGGCTGCTGAGATCGAGTCCGCTCGAGATGCGCCAGCTGCTCTGGTCAAAGTTCTGGGTCGGGACAATTCCGCTGCTCGTACTCGCGCTCGGCCTCGTCTTCGCGACCGACGTGCTGCTCCAGGTGAGCGGGTTCATGATGGCGGTGTCCATCTTCACCATTACCATGATGACTTTCGCGATCGCCGGGCTCGCGCTCGGCTTCGGCGCGCTGTTCCCGAAGTTCAATACCGAGAACGCGGCGCAGATCCCGACATCGTTCGGCGGACTGGTCCTGATGATGGCATCGGTGGTTCTGATTGGCGTGGTGATCATCCTCGAGGCGCGGCCGGTCTATCAGTTCGTGGGCGCGCGCATGATGCACCTGGACCCGGATCCGTCGGCGATGTGGCTTGGTTTTGGTGGGGCGACGCTCGTATGCCTGGCGACGACGTTCGTTCCGATCCGGATCGCGGTGAAGCGAATGAAGGAGCTGGAGCGGTAGCTACTCTCTGGACTTCTCTCGCAGGAATCCGATCGCTTCGGTCGGTGTTGTAAAGATCTTCTTCGCCAGCGTGCCGTCCTCGTATCGCACCTCGACGGCGATGCTGAGCGGAACCTGCGTCTCCTGCCGCCGCTCACCAGTGTCGATATCCAGGGCTGCTGCCACGCCCTCACCCTGGAGAAGCCGCACGATCTCGCGGCGCAGCATGGGCTCGGTCAATCCGGCCGTGACGAGCGCCTGTGCCGCGATTCCCTGACGCTCGCGAATGAGGCCAAGCAGAAGATGCTGGGTTCCGACGTACCCGTCGCCGAATTCGTGAGCCACCGCAATCGCCTGATCGAGAACCACCCTCGCTCTTGGCGTGTACGGCAGATCCGGCATGCGGTCCCTGGCGCTCGGCTGACCGTTCTGCACCACGCGCTCGACGGCTGCCTCGATCTCGTAGGGCTTGACGCTCAGGTTCTCGAGAACATCCATCACCAGCGCGTCGTCCTCCTGGAGCAGGCCGAGGAGGAGATGCTCTGTTCCCACGTACTCGTGATGGCGGCGATGCGCCTCCTCTCGCGCCTTGATCAGCGCGCCGCGTACTCTGTTTGTGAAGTCGTACCCGGGCAGAAAGGCCTCCTCGTCGAGCCCAAAGATTCGTGTTCAGGGCCGTTACCGCAAGGCTGAGCTTGGGGCGTCGGGGTGCGATTCGCCCAGGGGGCATCCACTGAAATACTAACTGCAACTGAATATTACCTGCCGGGGGCCGTCGGGTTTGCCGGCTGGGGGCTACGGGCGGGGGGCAAGTGCGGGTGTCCTTCCGTCGCCCTTCAGCGTTATCGGCGATATGAAGACTCCGGCGCGGCGGCCAGACGCGATTAGGTTTTGTCTGGGATCGATTTCAAACGAAATGTGAAGAGGGAGGTGACGAGATGAACCTCACGCATCGCGAAACCGTTGCACTCGACGCCCTCTGCGACACATTCGTCCCCTCCCTCGCATTCACGAAGGATGAAGATCCCGCCCTCTTCAGCATGTCCGCCGCGGACCTCGGAGTCAGTGCGCGTGTGGCCGACGCGCTCGACAGGATAGAGCCCGCCAAGAGCGCCGCATTCCGGCTTTTTCTGAGGCTGCTGGCAAATCCTGTCTTCATCGCCACTGTATCGGCGAAGGCGACCAGCTTCTCGCGCCTTTCGCAGGCCGCGCGCGAGCGCGTGTTGCAGCGACTCGCGCGCAGCATCGTGCCGCAGCTCCGTTCGGCGTACCAGGGTGCGCGGAGTCTCGTGATGCTGCACACCTACGCGGCGAACGGCACTCCGGAATCCGACGCCATTCTCGCCGCGATCGGCTACGAGCCGGAGCTGAATCAAAAAGCCACGGCGCCGCGCATTCCAGTGTTCAAGCCCGGAAGCGACGCGAAGATCGAATGCGATGTGTGCATCGTCGGCTCCGGCGCGGCCGGCAGTGTCGTGGCGGCGGAGCTCGCGGCGGATGGGCAGAACGTGATAGTGGTCGAGGCCGGCGGCACGTGGAGCGATGGTGACTTCGATCAACACGAGCTGACCGGACTGCGCAGGCTCTTTCGCGAGGGCGGGCTGGCGGGAACCCGCGACCTGAGCATGTCCCTTCTCGCGGGTGCCGCCATCGGTGGCGGCACGACCGTCAACTGGCAATCGTGCTTTCGCACTCCGGACGATGTCCGCGAGGAGTGGGCCGAGCTCTCCGGCTGCTCCTTTTTCGCCGCCGATGCGTTCAGCGAGTCGCTCGATGCGGTGTGGCGCCGCATTGGCGCGTCGACGGACGAGAGCGAGATCAACGAGAACAATTCCGCCATCCGCCGCGGCGCGAAATCGCTCGGCTACAGTTGGAACGTGATCGCGCGCAACTCACTCGGCTGTGATACCACGCAGTGCGGGAACTGCATGTTCGGCTGCAGAGTCGGCGGGAAACAAAGCGCGGCGACGACGTACCTGATGGATGCGATTCGCTCCGGAGCGCAGGTCATCGCGCCGTACTCAGCGCGGAAGCTCGTTCAGAGCAAGGGGAAGGTGACGGGCGTCGAGGGTACGTACGGCGATCCGCACGGGGCGCAGAGACCGCTCACCATCATCGCGCCTCGAGTCGTGCTCGCGGCGGGTGGCCTCGAGACACCGGCGCTCTTGATGCGATCGGGGCTCAAGTCTCTGCATGTGGGACAGCACCTCTTCCTTCACCCGACGGTGGCGGTGACTGGTCTTTACCCATCGCCGATCGACGCGTGGAAGGGGCCGCCTCAGACGATCGTGTGCGATGAGTTCACCAATCTCTCCGAGGGTTACGGGTACCGCATCGAGGCGGCACCGTCGCATCCGGGATTGATTTCGGTAGGAATTCCGTGGGCGGGGGCACGGGATCACCGGCGCGAGATGCAGAAGGCACGGTACGCGGCGCCGTTCATCGTCCTCACGCGGGACTCGAACGAAGGTCAGGTGCGCCTCACGAAAGCGGGGCAGCCCTACTTCGATTACCGGCTGGGGAAGGAGGAGAAGCGGCTGATCCGGCACGGGATGGCGACCGTGGCGCGCATTCACCACGCTGCGGGCGCCGATCGCATCGTCACGCTGCATACGACGCGAGTAGCCTGGGAACGCGAAGGGGGCCGCTCGATCGACAAGTACTGCCGGGAGATTGCTGCGGCGCCAACATCTCCGAACCGGTTACCGCTGTTCAGCGCGCACCAGATGGGGACCGCCCGCATCGGGGCCGACCAGGCCTCGGCTGTGTGCGATCCTCACGGAGCGGTTTACGGGATGAGCGGCGCTTACGTCGCGGATGCGAGTCTCTTTCCTTCG
>JBGPHO010000305.1:0-3349 GCA_041484425.1 Gemmatimonadaceae bacterium | reverse complement strand
GGGTGTCCTCGTAGGCGACGTTCAGCGAGCGACCAGGAGACCCGCGACCGAGCGGAGCGAGGGAGCGTTGTTAGGGGCTCCGCCCGAGCGAGCGTCGTCGCCGAAGAGGATACCCGCGCCGACCCAACAGAGATGCCGCCGGAGCGCACACAGGCAACGCGTATATTTAGATGATGAAAGCCGCCGAGGTCCGCAAGAAATTCACCGATTACTTCGAGAAGCAGGGCCATAAGCTCCTTCCGAGCTCCCCGGTGATGCCCGCCGACGACCCGACGATCCTGTTCACCAACGCGGGCATGGTCCAGTTCAAGAAGGTGTTTCTTGGACAGGAGCAGCCTCCGCCTGGCCGGCGCGCGACGACAGTTCAGAAGTGCGTAAGAGCAGGCGGAAAGCACAACGATCTGGAGCAAGTCGGCCACACCGCCCGGCATCATACGTTCTTCGAGATGCTCGGGAATTTCTCCTTCGGCGACTACTTCAAGCGCGATGCGATCCGCTTCGCGTGGGAGTTCGTAACCAAAGAGCTCCTGCTTCCACCCGAGCACATTCGAGTGACCGTCTTCGAGGACGACGACGAGGCGCGCGCCCTCTGGCGCGAGATCGCGGGTCTGCCTGACTCCAGGATTTATGGTCTCGGCGCGCACGACAACTTCTGGCAGATGGCGGACACGGGTCCCTGCGGTCCGTGCACGGAGATCTTTGTCGACCTCGCGCACATCGCGAAGGATTTTGCCTTTCCAGCAGGCGCCAAAGGCGATTGGACCGAGATCAAGCGCAAGGAATTTTCTAAAGATGCTTTCGTCGAAGGTGCGGAGGCGGGCAGGTTCCTCGAATTCTGGAACCTCGTCTTCATGCAGTTCGACCGGCAGCCCGATGGAACGCTGGTGCCACTCCCCAAGCCGTCGGTTGATACCGGGGCCGGTCTCGAGCGCATCGCCGCGATCATGCAGGGGGAATCGAACAATTTCCACGCCGATCTTTTTCAGGCGCTCATCAAGGCGGTCGAAAAGACAATCAAGAAGAAGTACGATCGCGGGGAAGGCGGCGCATCATTCCGCGTCATCGCGGATCATAGCCGCGCGGTAGCATTCCTCCTCGGCGACGGAGTCTTTCCATCGAACGAGGGCCGCGGCTACGTCCTGCGCAGAATTCTCCGCCGCGCCGTGCGGCACGCGTGGCTGCTCGGCCGCCGGGAGCCGACACTGGTGGACGTGGTGCGCGTCGTCATCGACCAGATGGGCGATGTCTACCCTGAGCTGCGCCACCGTGCACAGCACATCATAGACACAACCCGCGCGGAAGAGGAGCGCTTCCTGTCGACGATCGAGGGCGGGATGCGCCGCTTCGACGAGCTTGCGCCGGCGAAAACCACCCAGGGATCCACAGCGATCCACGGGACGATTGCCGGCGAGGACGCATTCAGGCTTTACGACACGTTCGGATTCCCGATCGATCTCACCGAGCTGATGGCGCGTGAGCGAGGGTACTCGGTAGATATCGCGGGGTTCGAGGCGGCGCTCCAGGGGCAGCGAACACAATCTCAGGAAGAGCGACGCTCCAGGAAGGTCGGTGTGGACGCCGATGCATTGGGCGGGAATTGGGTCGTTGGCACGGGCGCGGATGCGAGCTCAGGTTCGAGACTGAGCGCGGGTCAGGGAACCGTCAGCGACATGTTGCCGGGCGAGACTCGGTTCACCGGCTACGACTCCCTCGACGTCAGCACGGAAGTCGTCGCCAAACACGATCTGCCCGACGGACGCGCCGCCGTAATTCTCCGCGAAACACCGTTTTATGTCGAATCCGGCGGGCAGATCTCCGACCGCGGCGAGATCAAGGGCGATGGCTGGAGCGTCGACGTCGACGAGGTCCGCAAGGTCGATGGACGCATCACCGCGCTCGGAAAAGCCACAGGGAAGGTGCAGCTCGGAAAGGCGAGAGCGACGGTGCCTCGCGACCGTCGCCGCGACACCGAGCGCAATCACACCGCCACGCACCTCCTCCACGCCGCACTCAGGCAAGTCCTTGGCGAGCACGTGCAACAGCACGGCTCACTCGTCGCGCCGGACAGGCTCCGGTTCGATTTTTCGCACCACGGACCGCTGAGCCAGCAGCAGCTCGCGGACGTCGAGAGCATCGTCAATCGTGGAATTTTCGATGGCGTTCAGCTCACGTTCGAGGAGAAACCCAAGGCCGAAGCGTTTGCGAGCGGCGCGATGCACCTCTTCAACGAGAAGTACGGTGATGTCGTGCGAGTCGTCACCATTCCCGGGCTGAGCATCGAGCTGTGCGGTGGCACGCACGTGCGCAACACCGCCGAAATCGCGCTCTTCAAGATCTTGAGCGAGACGGGTATCGCGGCGGGAGTCCGGCGTATCGAAGCGGTGACGGGCCCCGGCGCGCTCAATCTCTTCCGCGAGCACGAGCGCGAGCTGAAGGAAATCGAATCGCTGGTGCGCGCTCCCGCCGGCCAGGCGGTGAAGCGCGTGAAGGCTTTGGTCGAAGATCGTCGCTCACTCGAGAAGCGTCTCGACGAAGCGATACGGACGGGTGGCGGCGGCAGCGCGATCAAGACACTGGTCGAACAGGGCTCGGTCGTCAACGGTGTGAGAGTCGTGGCCGCGAGTGTGACCGCGCCCGATTTGCCCGCGCTTCAGGCGATGGGGGATGCGCTGCGCGAGGAGATGGAATCGGGTGTTGGAGTCCTCGCGGCATCCTTTGACAACGGCAAGAACACAATGCTCGCGGTGGTGAGTGATGATCTGCGCGACCGTGGAGTGCGCGCCGACACGCTTCTGCGCGAGTTGGCCGCGACCGCCGGCGGGAAGGGAGGCGGCAAGCCGCACATGGCGCAGGCGGGAATCCCCGACGCGGCGCGTATGGCGACGGCGGTTGCGGAGGCGCCGGAGCTGATCCGGAAGCACCTCGCCGCGACCGCGTGAGCCAGGCAATCGGCGTGACGACCGCGTGAGCGAGGGCAATCCGCCTCCGCCCAGGGAGCTGGAGGCAGCGATGCGGAGCGCGCTCAATGACAATCAGTCTCCAACTGCGGCCGAGATGCTGGACGCCGCCGAGCGATTGCTCGACAACGTGCTGCGTTCGGACTGCGAGGCGCGCGCGTCGGCGCTCGATCTCCTCACGGTCGACGCGCTCATGACGCGCGCGCTGGAGATTGCGGGCCGGGATCCATCGCTCCTCGATGAGTTCCCTGAGCAGGCGATGCTTCGAATAGCGGCCCACGCGAGGGGATGAGGGTGCGAAGAACTGCAACGGAACGGGCGGGAGGCGCCAGTAGCATAGTTGTTAGTTTGTCAGTTCACTACGCCCCGACTTTACTCTGTGGCGTGCAGGC
>JBGPHO010000304.1:0-3363 GCA_041484425.1 Gemmatimonadaceae bacterium | reverse complement strand
TCGCGCCTTGCCACGGAGCGTTTGCTTAATCCCACTCGCGCGCCCGCGATTAGCGGGCCGAGCCACGCTCGGCAGGCCCGCCACGAAGGCGGGAGAAGATCGCGCTGGACGGGCGGCGCTGGCGCGCCGGGCGCTTCGCGCCGGTGCGGTGCACGCGCCGTCCGGTGCAGTTACAAGCCTGCGGAGGGAGGCGAGGGTGTCCTCGCAGGCGACAACCCACGAGCGACAGAGAGATCGGTATGACCCAGTGATGCGAAACAGAGCTCGGTCGCGTGTTGCAGATCGGTAGCGCCACGAGCGAGAGCCTGGAGCCGAAGAGGACACCCTCGCCGACCTCAGCGCGGAGATGCAAGCAGAACCGGGCGGCTCTAACCTGGCGGCCAGGTCATGTGCCGCCCACCGAGCAGATGAAGGTGCAGATGATCCACGCTCTGACCACCGTCCTTACCCGTGTTGAACACGGTCCGATACCCGGTCTTCGCGATCTTCTCCTGCCTCGCGATCGCCGACGCCAGCGACACCATCTGCCCCAGCAGATACGAGTCGGCCGTGTCATCGAGCGAGGCGATGTGCTTCTTCGAAATTATGAGAATGTGAACCGGCGCCTGCGGATTGAGATCGCGGAACGCCGCGATTTCCTTGTTGCTCGCAAGGATCTCCGCGGGCACTTCGCCGCGTGCGATTCTACAGAAGATGCAGGGCTCAGACATTGGATTGCCTCGACGTTGCTTGCCATGCCGCGACGATCGCCACCGCGGCCACACCCGCTGTCTCAAAACGTAGCGTGCTCGAACCAAGCTTCACAGGGAGAAACGCGGCGCCGATGAAGAGATCGCGCTCGGACGGTTCCATTCCGCCCTCTGGTCCGAGAGCGATCGTGACCGGCGTGTGCATCGGAACGCCGGCGATCGGTTCTCCGTCCTTCGTCAGCAGCAAGCGCGTCCCCAGGGGCGCGGCGGCAACGGCCCGTTCGACAGTCGCTTCCGGAAAGATGTCGGGCAGCCATCCGCTGCCGCTCTGGATCAGCGCCGAGGTCATGCGCGCGACCAGCTTCGCCTGAAACGTCGGGCCCTCGCCACGCGGCGACACGCTCTTCGAGCGGCGCCAGACCACCGGCCTCCAGCTCGCCACGCCCAGCTCCATCGCCTTCTCGGCCAGCCACAGCATCCGCTCCCTGTCGGCGACGGGCGCGAGCAGATGGATCGGGGCGGGACGCGGTATCTCGCTCGTCTCGCTCACATCGACGAGCGCCGAATTCTTCGAGACCTTTACCAGCGTGCCGACCGCGGCCCTGCCGGCGCCGTCACGGAGTGCGACGCGCTCGCCGACTGTGACTCTGGCAACGCGGATGTGATGCGCGGCCTCGTCCGACAACGTTACCGTTCCGCCCACGACCAGCGGCTCTGTGGCGAAGAACGTCGCTACCGTGGTGCTATCTGTACACTCCACCAGACGTCCTCCGTGTCTTCCCGTTCGATCACCCAGCCGCCCGCATCCAGCGCCAGCGCCATCGCGTCGCGCTCTTCGCCAAGAATCCCCGCCAGAATCGCCTGACCTCCAGTCGCGAGCGACGATTTTATCAGCGGCAGCATTGCGATGAGCACCGAGGAGATGATGTTCGCGATAACGACGCGCACCGGAGCCAGCAGCGGTAATAGCGTCGTCGCATCACCTTCGATCACCTCGACGCGCTCGCTCACCGAATTGGCGAGGACGTTCTCCTCGGCGTTCCCAATGGAATCGTACTCGATCTCTATCGCCGCGACACGGGCAGCGCCGAGCTTGACCGCGGCAATCGAGAGAACCGCGCTGCCGGCACCGAGGTCTGCGACTACATCGCCCGGACGTATGACGCCCTGCATCAATCGCATCGCGCCACGCGTGCTCGGATGCTCGCCGGTCCCAAACGCCATCACAGGATCGATGATGATGGTCGTCGCGGGATCGAGCCCGCCAGCGAGCCAGGGAGGAGCAATGACGAGGCCGCCGACCTGGTGCGCCGAGACCGACGCGCGCCACTGTGAGTAATCGGTGTCGGGCGAATCCGCGATCGCAATGTCGGCGCGCGGATCGGCGGCCATCACGGCGTTTCGAATTTCACTGATGCGCGCGTCGGCGGGGAAGTGCGTGACGACCGCCGCACCGTCCTCCTGAACTCCCTGCGACCCGGACTCGAAGAGCGCCGCGATCACTCCGTCGCGGTTGGACTCGGGAGTGATTCGCAGCGAGATCCAGCTCACGCGCTGACGCGACCCATTGATTCAGAGCGCAAGGATCCGGTCACGCACCACCTATTGGCTCAGAGCGCGTGAATTTGATCACGCGCCGAGCGATTCTCTGATTTTGGACCAGAGTCCCTTGGGGCGCGCTGGGGGCACGATTTGCACCTCACTGAGGCGGCGAATGAGCGCCGACTCCTCGTCGCTGAGATTCTCGGGTGTCCATAGCTGAAGCTTCACGTGCAGGTCACCAAACGAGCTCGAGTTGATCCTCGGCAGGCCGCGACCGCGAAGATTGAACACCTGCCCGCTTTGAGTGCCGGCGGGCACTTGCAGCGTCACGCTCCCGGTGACCATCGGCGCATCGACGTTGGCGCCAAGGGCGAGCTGCGCATAGGTCACGAGGACTTCAGTGTAGAGATCTTCGCCGTCCCGCTCGAACCGCGGATCTTCCTCGACCTCGAACACGACGAGGATGTCACCCCTCGGGCCGCCGCGCGGTCCGACGTTTCCGACGCCGCGCATCGTCATGTACTGGCCGGTTGCGACACCGGCTGGGATACGGACGAGAATCTCCTTCTCTCCTCTCACCCGCCCCTCGCCTCTGCATTTCCTGCACGGCGACGAGATCACCGTTCCCTCGCCGGCGCAGTTGGGACACGGCGCGACGCTTACGACCTGACCGAAGAAAGAGCGTTGGGCGCGGCGCACTTCACCGCTCCCGCGGCATGTGCTGCAAGGGACGGGCGATGATCCCGGCTCGGCCCCTCGTCCCTCACATCGATCGCACGGCTCGAGCAGACGCACCGTCACCGTCTTTTCGGCGCCACTCGCGACTTCGACCAGCGTCATCGGCATTGCGATCTTGATGTCCGTTCCGGAGCGGGGCCCGGACCCGCGGCCGCCACTGCCGCCGAACAGGTCGCCGAAGCCACCGAGCCCACCGAGGTCGCGCATGAAGATGTTGAGCGCTTCCGAGAGGTCGACGTGATGGAATCCCGCCGCGCCGCCACGCAGGCCGGCCTCGCCGTAGCGATCGTACAGAGCGCGCTTGTCGGGATCGCGCAAAACGTCGTACGCCTCGGTGATGCTCTTGAACCTCTCCTCGGCGTCCTTCGACCCGTTGTTGCGGTCGGGGTGGTAC
>JBGPHO010000303.1:0-3371 GCA_041484425.1 Gemmatimonadaceae bacterium | reverse complement strand
CGACTTGCGCCTCGAAAACGCGGAACATCCCCTCGAGGGGGATATCGAGATCCACGCATCGCCACGCGGCAAGCGCACCCAACGAATCCACCTGCTGTCGAGCGGCGAGAAGGCGCTCGTCGCGCTGTCCCTTCTGTTCGGGATATTTCTGACCAAGCCGAGTCCGTTCTGCCTGCTCGACGAGGTGGACGCCCCGCTCGACGATCAGAACATCGGACACTTCGTCCGCATGCTCAACCGCTTCAAGACCAAGACCCAGTTCATCGTGATCACACACAATCCGCGCACGACCACCGAAGCCGCCGACGCCGTGTACGGCGTGACGATGCAGGAGCCCGGCGTATCGTCGCTGGTGAGCGTCCGTATGCGCGGCAGGACGGTCGACGAGACGATTTCACCCGCGCATCCCGCGCACACACCACAGCTGCACGACGAGCCCGCCGAAGCCGCCGACACAGCCACAGTCATCGCGTAAATGCTAGTCGTCATGGCGCACGACGCGACGGCGAAAGACGTCGATCGCGTAGTCAGCATCATCAAGGAGATGGGTTACGAGGCGAGACCCATGCCCGGCGCCCAACGCACGGCGGTTGGCCTCGTCGGAAATGATGGACGCGTCGACGCGTCCCGGATCGAAGCGCTTCCGGGCGTCGCGCAGATCATCCACGTCACGCAGCCCTACAAGCAGGTCTCGCGCGAGTGGCGCGCGGAGAACACCGTCGTCGAGATCGCCCCGGGCGTCACGGTCGGAGGCGACAGCGTCGTCGTGATAGGCGGCCCCTGCTCCGTCGAATCGGAGGAGCAAATCCTCGCGGCGGCCCGCATCGTGAAGGCGGCAGGAGGGACGGCGCTTCGAGGCGGCGCCTTCAAGCCGCGCAGCTCCCCGTACTCGTTCCAGGGGTTGGGGGAGAAGGGTCTCGAGCTCCTCTCGCGGGCGCGCAAGGCGACGGGACTCCCTATCGTCACCGAGGCGATGGATTCAGAAGGCGCGCACATGGTGGCCGAAGTCGCGGACTGCATCCAGATCGGCGCGCGCAACATGCAGAACTATTCGCTGCTCAAAACCGTCGGGAGGATGAAAAAGCCAGTGCTGCTGAAGCGCGGGATGGCGGCGACGATCAACGACCTGCTCCTGAGCGCTGAGTACATCCTCGCCGAGGGGAACGAGAACGTGATCCTGTGCGAGCGGGGAGTGCGGAGCTTCGATCCCGCCGCGCGCAACATGCTCGACCTGACCGCGATTCCGATTGTCCACAGACTCTCGCACCTGCCAATCATCGCCGATCCGAGCCACGGCACCGGACTGCGCGACAAGGTGATTCCGATGGCGCGCGCAGCTGTCGCCGCCGGCGCGGACGGCGTGATAATCGAAGTGCACCCCGAGCCCGACCGCGCGCTGTCGGATGGCGCCCAGTCGCTTTATCCGGAACAGTTCACGCAGCTCGTGGGGGAGCTTCGCGCGGTCGCGGCGGCGATCGGCCGCAGCATTCCGCTTGTCAGAACAGGAACGGCATAAGCTCTGCCGGGTACGTTTAACTATGAGAAAGCTCACTTATCTCGCGGCGATCACGTTCGCAGCGGTTCCACTCGCGGTGCGCGCGCAGAATGCCGACGCGGTCATCGATCGCGCGGTTGCGGCCTACGCTCGCCTCAACAGCATGCGCGCCGAGTTCCGGCAGACGCTCACCAACCCGCTCACCGGCAGCACGCAGACCACGAGCGGAGTCATTCTTCGGAAGAAGCCGAATCTTCTCAGCATCAACTTCGAGAGCGGCGACCGCGTCGCGGCGGATGGTGACAGGCTCTGGGTCTACCTCCCGAGCAGCGCTCCCGGCCAGGTTATGCGGATGCCATACACGGGGGCCAATGCAGGCTCGGTTGATCCGGCCGACCAGTTTCTGAATTCGCCGCGCACCCGGTTTACTGTGACGTCCTCCGGCACCGCGACAGTCGGGGGCAGACCGACGCACGCCGTCACGCTCGTTCCCAAGCGCGCCAACCCCGCATTCACGAACGCGAAAGTCTGGATCGACGACGACGACTCGAGCATCAGGCAATTCGATGTCGAGACCGCGAGCGGACTTCAGCGGCACGTCGTCATCACGAGCTTCACCGCGAATCCGACGCTGAAGAGGTCGAGCTTCATTTTCGCAGTGCCCAAAGGCGCCAAGGTGGTCGACCAGGTCGCAGGCGCGTTTTAGAGGCAGCGTAGCTGCCAAAGCCCCAACGACCCTACTTCCGCGACCGTAGTAGCCCGCTTACCGCGAGGAGCTTTTTAGCGTCCACTCCTCGTCTCTGCGCGATCTCGACAGCAGCCGCGGATAGCGCCCGGTAAACGTCGGACGCCGCGCCGTGGCCCTGAACTGCGCGCAGGTGTTTCCCCACCGTCTCCGCATCCCCGCGCAAGATCGGGCCCGTCAACGCGTCGTCGGGCAGCGCCTGCTTCATGTTCGCGAGCGCACCACTCATAAGGCTCTCCACCGCATGGTACGCGCTCGCGTCCGGAATTCCGATATCGTGGAGAAGGTGGCCGGCCACCGATGCGAGCACCACCGGAAAGTTCGAAGAGATGACTGCCGCCGCGTGGTAGGTGGCCTTCTTCCCGGGCGGGATCTCGAGCACACGCGCTCCAATGTGACCGGCCAGGCGGCGCGACGCGTTTTTCGCGGCGTTCTCACCATCAATTCCGATCCATCCCTTTCGCAGCAGCTCGGCCGCGACTTCCGGATCGCTGAACGGAACGAGGGGATGAAACGTCCCGCCTGGAAAACCAGCTTGGGTCAGCGCTTTGAGTCCCGCCGGCTCCGCGATCGCCGAAGTGTGCAGGATCACGGTGTCGCGCGCGATTCGCTCCTCGTGCGCCGCGACAATTACTTCATCGATCGTCTCGTCGAGCTGAGCGTCGCGGACACACACTATCACGACGTTCGCGCGCGCCGCATCGGAGGGAATGTTTCCGGTCGACGTGGCCACGCCCGACGGTCTCTTGCCGTGCATCCCGACGACGTCGACCCCCGACGCGCGAAAGGCGCGGAATAGTCCGCGCCCTACGTGGCCAGGTCCGATGATGAAAACTCGTTCGGTCACTGCGCTCCTCCCGCGTCCAGGCTGTCGGGGGCGGGAGCCTCCGCAGTCGCCTTTCGCAGAAGATCGCGCTCGGACTTGGAGCCACGCGCCATCTGCAGCGCCTTCTGAAGCGGCTTGTCATCGGCGGCACGGCGCCGAAACTCGGCGTCACTCCCGAAAACGTAGCGGGCGATCTCAAATCCGATCATGCGCGAGACGAGCGGCTCGACCCCGTCGTAGACGTTGCGCGGAATGTCGACTCCGCGCGCCTTCATCCTGTTCCAGACCTCTTCGCGCATTGCCGG
>JBGPHO010000302.1:0-3378 GCA_041484425.1 Gemmatimonadaceae bacterium | reverse complement strand
CCGTCAGCATTACAGCAGTGAGGAAGAGGTTGTTCAGCAGAAACACCGTTTCACGCGATGCGGCGCCGCCCAGTTTGCCCTTGGTCTGAATGCGCTCCGAGTTGCCGGCAACCAGCACCAGCGTCGTCACCAGCACGATCGCGATGAATGCCAGGAAATAGTAGCCGATCGCGCCAGTCGTGAACGCGTGGACCGACGAGAGGATTCCGGAGCGTGTCAGGAACGTGCCGAGGATAGTGAGCACGAACGTCGCGACGCACAGGTTCAACGTCCAGAGTCGGAGCATGTTCCGCCGCTCCTGCACCATCACCGAATGGAGATATGCGGTCGCGGTGAGCCACGGAAGAAACGACGCGTTCTCGACCGGATCCCACGCCCAGTAGCCGCCCCAGCCGAGCACCTCGTACGACCACCACATCCCGGCGATGATGGCGGCGGAAAGAAATCCCCACGACGCAAGCATCCAGCGCCGCGAAAGGATGGACCAATCGTTCGATGATGCTTCGTTGGAAAAAATTGCGCCCAGCGCGAACGAGAAGGGAACCGACATCCCGACGTAGCCGAGGTAGAGCAGCGGTGGATGAACCGCCATCAGGATGTGATTCTGAAGGAGCGTGTTCGGACCCGGGCCGTCGGCCGGCACTGGCGACATCGGCAGGAAGGGATCGGCAGGGCCCACGAGGAGAATGGCGAAGAACGCGGCGACGGCGAGCAGCGTCATCACCGCGTACGGAACGAGGTTTCCGGGCCTGCGATGGTGGAGCAACACGACCGCGGCCGAGTACAGGCCCAGTACCCAGGCCCAGAAGAGAATCGAGCCTTCGAGCGCGCCCCACAGCGAAATGATGGTGAAGAGCAGCGGTGTAGAGCGGCTGCCCACCGCCGCCACGTACGACACGGAGAAGTCATGCGTGACGAGCGCGACGACCATCGACACCGCCGCGATGGTCACGAGCAGGAAGTTCGCGTAGACGGCGCCGTACACGAGCTGGAGCCATTCCCGACGGCCAGTGCGGATCGCTACGGGAGTGAGAAAGGCTCCGAACGCCACGGCTGCCAGCGAAACCAACAGCGCATTGTGCGCGAGCAGGCCGATCACTGGCTCGACTGCTTCATGAGTGTCTTGTACTTCTCGTGCGCCGATTCGCCGGGTTTGGGCGGACGATACTCGTTCGAGTGCTTCACCATCAATCCCGTCGCCTCGAACACTCCGCCCGTGCCGACGCGTCCTTCGACGACGACCCCCATGCCGTCACGGAACATCTGCGGGGGAGCGCCGGTCGAGTGCACCTGCATCTCGCGTGCGCCATCGGTAACCGTGAAGCGCAGGTCGAGAGCCTTCGCGTCCCACTTCACCGAGCCCGGCTTCACCTGCCCACCGAGGCGCACCGGCACGCCGACGCCGTCGGTGCCCTTCGCCAGCAGCTCCTTGGGCGTCAGAAAGAACACCACGTTCTTCTCCAGGCCGCCGAAGAGCAGCCAGGCGAATACCGCGACGATGACGGCTGCCCCTCCCAATATCCATGCGCGTTTCATTGCCTCTCCTCCCCGCCTTGCTCGCGCGCCATTCGCTCGTAGTCGGCGCGGGCGCGTCCGCCCTTTCGGACAAGGCGCCCCAGATATCCGAGAATGACGATCCACGTCACCGCGTACGCCGCGATGATGAAATTCAGATTCGACGCAGCCGTTGTCATTGGCCTCCCATTGCGGCCGCCTCGGCCATGTGCTCGACTGCCCGCTCGAGACGGGCGATCTCGTAGCGCTTTCGGATGAAATAGATCATTACGAGCAGCAGCGCGATCGCATTCAGCCGCAGGCCCATCGTGTACCGCGGGTCAAGGGTGGCCGGGCTCGACGGTGGCTGATGAAGCGTCCGCCACCACTTCACGGACATGTAGACGATCGGCACGTTGAGGGCGCCGATCGCGCCGACCGCCGCGCTCCATCGCGCTTTTTGCTGTGGGTCGTCGACGAACGCGCGCAGGGCAAGATAGCCCACGAAAATGAGAAACAGCACCAGCGTGGACGTCAGGCGCGCGTCCCATACCCACCATACGCCCCAGGCCGGGCGCCCCCAGATCATGCCAAGCATCAGCGTCAGTCCGTTGAACGTCGCACCGACTTCCGCCGCTGACGCAGCGACCAGGTCGTCGTTTTCCCTGCGTTGCCACAGATAGCGCACGCTGAAAACGAACACGACGAAGAACGAGAGGAACGTGATCCACGCCGCCGGAACGTGCACGTACATGATCTTCTGCAGATGCCCCATGTCGCCTTCGGCGGGCGACGTCAGGATGGCGTACGTCTGGGCCGCGATCAAGGCGCCGATGCTGACGAACGCCAGCCAGATGCTGGTGCGTGGCGGGCGCGACGGGTTGGTATTGCGCGGACGGTCGGAGGAAGAGATCAATTGGCCTTCAGGCTTTCTCGGATGGTGAAGTCAGTTCGCGTTCAGGCTTCAATGACGTGTTCAAACGCGATGAACGTGGCTACCAGGAAAATTAGGTCGTAGGCCACGAGTAGTCGAATCCAGGCCCCCGCTTCGTGCATCACGTCCGCGCCCAGCAGCGCCTTTGATGCCGTTGTCGCCGCGAGCAGGACCGGCACCAGCATTGGAAAGAGGAGCAGCGGAAGCAAAACTTCCCGGGCGCGGCTGCGGCTTGCCATTGATGCGTAGAACGTACCCAGCACTGCCAGGCCCACGACACCGAGCGCCAGGACGCCCAGCAACAATGGCCAATCGGCCGGGATTTGAACGCCGAACAACACGACGCCCGCGGCCACGACGATGGCGACCATCAACGTCAGGAACATCAGGTTGCCGAGCAGCTTTCCGGCAAAGATCGTCCAGCGCGGCCCGGGATACTGCAGCAGTGGTTCGAGCGCGCCGCTCTCGAGTTCCAGCTGGAAGGACCGATTGAACGCGAGCACGCCGGAGAACAGCGTTGCAAGCCACACCGCGCCGACCGACGCGTTACGCAGGGCTTCAGCGTCGGGGCCGAGTGCCAGTCCGAGAAGAATGAGAATCGTCACGCCGAGAGACGCCACACTGTTGAACCCGGCCTTGGCGCGGAGCTCGGTGGTGACATCCTTTCTCGCGATAGCACGCACACGCCGCCAATCATCTCGCCACGCCATTACCGCGCTCCCGGAATCGGGGTAGCACGGTCGCGAACGGCGCGCTCCGGATGCGCGGCATCGATCCGCCCATCGACAAGAGTGAGCGTGCGAGCAAGCATCGCTTTGGCTGGGGCGAGCTCGTGCAGCACAACGAGCGCCGCACCCCCGGACTCCACGACAGCGCCGATCACGGAGTTCATGATCTCGACGCCTTCCGCGTCGAGATTGCTATACGGCTCGTCCAGCAGAAGAACCCGG
>JBGPHO010000301.1:0-3385 GCA_041484425.1 Gemmatimonadaceae bacterium | reverse complement strand
TACATCAGTTCACCGATCCACGGAAGAATTGCAACAGCAGCCAAATGTTGAGACCAGCGATCACTAAAGCAACAAAGTACGCGAGTCCCTTGAGCCAAACCGGGTTCACGAACTCACCCATCTTCATCCGGTCCGAGGTGAACTTGACCAGCGGGAACACCGCGAACGAGAGCTGCATGCTGAGGATCACCTGGCTGAACACGAGCAGCTTGGCGGTGCCGCTCTCGCCGTACATGATCGCGACTATCGCGGCTGGAACTATCGCGATCGCCCGAGTGATGAGCCGGCGCACCCACGGACGGAGCCGGATGTGCAGAAATCCCTCCATCACGATCTGGCCGGCGAGCGTGCCGGTGAGCGTCGAGTTCTGTCCCGAGGCGAGAAGCGCCAGGGCGAACACGGCACTGGCGCCGGCGCCGAGCAGCGGCGTCAGGAGCTTATAGGCGTCCTGGATCTCGCCGACCTCGGCGTGACCGGAAGTGTGGAACGTCGCCGCCGCGATGATGAGGATGGCGGCGTTGATGAAGAGCGCAAAGGAGAGCGCGATCGTCGAGTCTATGAACGCGAAGCGGACCGCTTCACGCTTCCCCGCTGGTGTCTCCTCGTATTGCCGGGTCTGCACGATCGATGAATGCAGATAGAGATTGTGCGGCATGACAGTGGCGCCGAGTATCCCCACCGCGACGTAGAGCATCGATGGATTGCTGAACACCTCTGCCTTCGGAATGAATCCGCGCATCACTTCTCCGAATGGCGGCTGCGAGAGAATGATCTCGAACAGAAAACACGCGCCGACGGTCGCGATGAGCGCGATGACCAACGCCTCGAGCAGCCTGAATCCCTTGTTCTGCAGGTAGAGGACGAGGAGCACGTCCAGCGACGTGATGACGACACCGTAAGCAATTGGAATGTGAAAGAGCAGGTTGAGCGCGATCGCGGTTCCGATTACCTCCGCGAGATCGCACGCCGAGATCGCAATCTCGCAGCCTATCCAGAGCAGAAAACCAACCGGCCTGGAGTAGTGGTCCCGGCACGCCTGCGCGAGATCACGTCCGGTGACAACGCCGAGCTTCGATGCAAGTCCCTGGAGCAGGATCGCCATCAGGTTCGAGGCGAGAATCACGCTGAGGAGCGTGTACCCGAATCGCGCGCCACCGGCGAGATCGGTCGCCCAGTTGCCCGGATCCATGTAACCGACGGCCACGAGGTATCCCGGTCCGGCGAATGCGAGGATCTTGCGCCACCAGCCTTTTCCGGCAACGGGGACGGTTCGATAGACCTCGACCAGCGAGGGGGTCGCGCGTGCCCGCCGCCACCCGGGGGGCGGCGGAACCGGCGGCTCTGGTTTTGGCCGGCGTGGTGTCTGGTCGAGCTGGATCGCCAAAAGGGATAGTCCGGGATTATTGAGAAACTACGAAATAAGTTAGTATGCCCTAACTTTCATCGCAATGGTAATTCACACTTGGTTTTGGTGATATTCACCCCGCCGGAGTTGCCATTGGCGCCACGGCCGACAACAACTGTCTCCGGCCGTCCGTAACTTTTCGGTAACTGCTTCTGCGTCAATTCACCCGCACCGACGAGAGATCACAACATGTTGTCCTGGCCTTACGCGCATCTCCTGATCAATCACTTTCCGGTCGTGCTCAGCATCTCCGCGCTTGCGGTGAGCATTCTGGCGCTCTTGCTGGGACGGAGGGGCCTTTGGCTCACGGCGATGGGTGCACTCACGGCGGCAGGGGCGTTCGTCTACCCCGTATTCTTCACAGGGGGCAAGGCCGATGACGCTTTGAACGACCCGTGGTACATCCACACTGCGACGATCGACGCACACGACAACGCCGCTGAAATCGCGTTGACAGTCATATTGATCAGCGGAGCGTTTGCTGCGTACTCGTGGTGGCGCTCCCTCAAGAGACCCGCCGATCTGATTCCGGGTTGGATGCGCGCCGGAGTAGTGGTCGGGTCATTGGCGGCCGTGGGTACCGTCGCGTACACTGCGTACCTCGGCGGAAAGATCATCCACGAAGCGCCCATCCTTCAGCTGAAGCAACCACCCGCGGGACTGCCCCCCGGAATTGCCGAGCACCCCGAGAAGGACTAGGTAGCGGCTGGTTCGCTGTCTCGGTATTCTCGTAATCAGCTCCATCGAACAGCGCGACCCGCCCGTAATCCTGGCGTAAGCCGGGGATGTTTTATTTACTCGGTCAAAACTCGGAGATAACATTGAAAGCGAAAATTCTTCTGTCGCTGGCCGCCGCAGCCGCGACGTACATCGCTGCGCCATCTGCCGCGCGCGCGCAAACCGCCCCAGGCTATCACGTCGTCCACCGCATCAACACTGGCGGTGAAGGCGGTTGGGATTACGTCACGGTGGACCCGGAGGGCAATAGACTCTTCCTCTCGCGCGGAACCCACGCGATGGTCATCGATCTCGGCCGCGACTCCGTCATTGGCGACATCCCGAACACGCTCGGAATTCACGGAGTAGCTCTCGCGCCCGAGCTCAATCGCGGATTCACCAGCAACGGCCGCGACTCGAGCGTGACGATCTTCGACTACAAGACCCTCGCTCAGATCGCGGTCGTGAAGATTCCGGGCAGAAACCCGGACGCGATCCTCTACGATCCGGGGACGAAGCGAGTTTTCACGTTCAACGGCGGCACCTCCAACGCGACGGCGATCGACGCTACGAATGGGAACCTCCTCGGCACGGTCGATCTAGGCGGCAAGCCGGAGACAGCGGTCAGCGATGGCGGGAAGATCTACGCGAACATCGAGGACAAGAGCGAGATCGCCGTGTTCGATGCCAGGACCCTTGTCGTTCAGGCGCGCTGGCCGCTTGCGCCGTGCGAGGAGCCGAGCGGATTGGCGATCGATCGCGTCCACCAGCGGCTGTTCGCTAGCTGCGGCAATAAAACCATGGCGATCGTCGACATGCGCACCGGCAAGGTAGTCGCGACTCCGGCCGTCGGAGCGGGAGTCGATGCCGCCGGATTCGATCCGGGAACTCAACTCGCGTTCACATCGAACGGTGAGGGAACGATCACCGTCGTGCACGAGGATACACCGGACAAGTACGCGGTCGTCGAGACGGTGCCGACCCAGCGCGGTGCGCGCACGATGGCCGTCAATCCGAAGACGCACCGTCTCTACACAGTCACCGCCGAGTTCGGACCGGCCCCGGCGCCGACCGCCGATCGTCCACGTCCCCGGCCGCCGATGATTCCGGGGACGTTCGTCGTTCTTGAATTGGATCGTTAGGATCGCGCAACGGCCGGCGCGGTAAGGATCATCGCGCCGGCCTCACAGTAGTGCCAGCAACTGGGCGAGGATTCGCTCCGTCATTCCCCAGATGACATGCTCCTGGTGGCGAAAAACGCGG
>JBGPHO010000300.1:0-3437 GCA_041484425.1 Gemmatimonadaceae bacterium | reverse complement strand
TCAGCCGCGCTCACGTAAATTCCGCGTATGGCTTGGTTCCGCAAAGAAAAAAAGCCCCGCCTGCCGCGGCACGAAAAACACGAGATTCCGCCCGACGCTTGGGAGAAGTGCGACCGCTGTGGTCACACCGACCTCCGCGAGAAGTTCGTGCGCAACCTCAACGTGTGTCCGAACTGCGGATTCCACCGCCGCATTCGCGCCAGCGAGTACGCGGCGATCCTGCTCGATGAGGGTACCGCTGAAGAGACCGAGCTGGACATTCGCTCCACGGATCCGCTCGGCTTTCCCGAATATCCTGCGCGACTCAAGAAAGCGACGGGCGCCGCCGGCGACGGCGACGCGATTCTCACCTTCACGGGCCAGCTCGGGGGAATGCCGGTGTGCCTCGCGGTGATGGATTTCGCGTTCATGGGCGGGTCGATGGGGTCGGTCGTGGGCGAGAAGATCGCTCGGCTCGGACAGCTGGCCATCGAGCGCAAGTATCCACTCATCATTATCTCCGCGTCCGGCGGTGCGCGGATGCAGGAAGGTGTGCTCTCGCTCATGCAGATGGCGAAGGCCGCGGCGATCCTCTCGCAGCTCTCGGAGAGACGCGTTCCCTACGTTTCGATTCTCACGAACCCGACCACCGGAGGCGTGAGCGCGAGCTTCTCGATGCTCGGTGATGCGATTCTCGCCGAGCCCGGAGCGGTTATTGGATTCGCGGGTCCACGCGTGATCAAGCAGACCATCGGGCAGGAGCTGCCCGAAGGCTTCCAGACAGCCGAGTTTCTGCTCGAGCACGGAATCGTCGATTCGGTGGTTCCGCGCTCCGATCTCAAGCGAACGGTCGGTCAGCTGCTTCGCCATATGAGCGGCAAGCCCGCCTCGGCAGGGTGGACGACCACCTGACGTCCTACGGCGAGGCGATCCAGGCACTATTCGCCCGCACCACTGGCAGCATCAAACCGGGTCTCGAGCGCACCGAAGCGTTCCTCGCCAAGCTCGGCTCGCCACACCGCCGGCTCAGTGCTATCCACGTCGCGGGCACCAACGGCAAGGGGAGCGTCGTTGCGACGTGCGAAGCGCTGTTGCGCGCCCGTGGGCTCGTGGTTGGGCGGTACACGTCCCCGCACCTCGTTGATTTCCGGGAGCGCATCACCGTCGACGGGCAGCCGATTTTCGAGGAGGAAGTCCTCGAGTTTCTCGAGCGATGGATACCCACCGCGGAGGAGATGGGAGCGACCTTCTTCGAGGTGACGACAGCGCTGGCCTTCGACTGGCTTGCCAAGAGAGAGGTCGACCTCGCGGTCATCGAGACCGGATTGGGCGGCCGTCTCGACTCGACGAACGTACTCACGCCCCGCGTGGCCACCGTCACGTCGATCGGGCTCGATCACATGGATCTGCTCGGCGACACTCTGGAAGCGATCGCGAGAGAAAAAGCCGGAATTTTCAAGGCGGGTGTCCCAGCCGTGATTGGCGAGCCGGCGCCGGCGATACGCGAGCTGCTGGCCAAATGCGCAAGGGAAACCGAGGCGACGCCAGTGCGCGTTCTCGACGACGACTACGCGATCAGCAACGTCGAGGTCTCTGCGCGTGGAACCTCGTTCACGCTCGCGGCCAGAGGAGTGTCCGAGCACGGAACGTCGTCCGCGCTCTTCGGCGGAAAAGAAGGCCAGACCATCACGACGCCTCTGCTAGGAGAACACCAGGCGCGCAACACGGCCACCGCGATCGCAACGCTCGCGGCGATCGGCAAGGAATATCTGCCGCCACCGGGAGAGATCTCCAAGGCGCTCGCCGGAGTGCATCTCCCCGGACGCTTTGAGCGCCGGGGAAAATTCATCTTTGACGTCGCGCACAATCCGGACGGCGCGCGCACCGTCGCCGAGACAATTCGCGCCATCAATCCGCCATCGCCCCGAACGGCTCTCGTTGCCGTTCTTGCCGACAAGGACTGGCGCGGAATCATCCGCGAGCTCGCGCCGGCAGTCGATCGCTTTCTTTTCACTAACGCTCCGTCCGCCCCCCCGGAGCGCAGGTGGAATCCGGCGGAGGCGCTCGCCTTTGCGAAGGAGCAGGGGCTCGAGGCCGATCTGGAGCCGGACATGGATGCTGCGCTCGCGCGCGGGCAGGAACGGTCCGAAACGCTGCTCGTCACGGGCTCGTTTCACACTGTGGGCGACGCGATGTCGCGCTTGCAGGTGTCTCCGTTCGCCGCGTAGCTTTCCTCTATGTCACAGGGAGCTTTACCAGGATTTCGAGACTTCTATCCCGAGCAGCTCGCCACCCGCAACTATCTCATGTCGGTCTGGCGCGACGTCGCGCGGAGATACGGGTTCGTCGAATACGATGGTCCGCCCCTGGAGCCGCTCGAGCTGTACACTAAAAAAAGCGGCGATGAGATCGTCGGCCAGCTCTACACATTCACCGACAAGGGCGACCGCAAAGTTGCGCTCCGCCCCGAGATGACGCCGACCCTGGCACGCATGGTAGCCGCGAAAGCAGCGGCCCTGCGAAAGCCGATTCGCTGGTTCTCGGTTCCCCAATTGTTCCGGTACGAGCGGCAGCAAAAAGGAAGATTGCGCGAGCACTTCCAGCTGAACGTCGACATCGTGGGTGAAGCATCGGTTGCCGCGGACGCGGAGCTCCTCGCTGTCGCGATCGACGTGATGCGGGCCGTCGGGCTCACCTCACGTGATGTTCGCGCTCGAGTGTCGGACCGGCGGCTTCTCACCGCGGTTCTTTCGCACGTCGGAGTCAAGAAGGCGGAGATGCCGGCGGTGTTCGCCGCGATCGACAAAACCGGCCGCGAGCCGCGTCAGGTGACGATCGGCAAAGTCGAGAAGGCCGTCGCCAGCGCGGAAGCACGAGGCGGAGTATCACGCATCCTCGACCGGTCGGCCGATCTCAACGCTCTGGCGGCGGAGTTTCGACACGCGCCGGACGTAATGGAAGCAGTCACGCAGATGCGCGAGTACATGAACTTTCTGGATGCCCTCGGCGTCGGCGAATGGATCGAATTCGACCTCTCCATCGTGCGCGGGCTCGCTTACTATACAGGGAAGGTGTTCGAGCTCTTCGATGCGAAGGGAGAGTTTCGCGCAATCTGCGGGGGCGGGCGCTACGACGATCTCCTCTCGACCATTGGGGGCGTGGATCTTCCAGCGCTTGGTTTCGGGATGGGTGACGTGGTGCTCACCGAGCTGCTTCGGTCGCGCGATCTGCTGCCCACACCGGAGCTGGGGACCGAGTACTGGGTTGTCGCCGACGACGAGTCGATGTTGCCCGATGTGATGAAGGTTGCGGGTAGGTTGCGCGCCAAGTCGCGGAGCGTGGAATACGCGCTCAAGGCGCAGACGCTCGCGCGCCAGCTCAAGACCGCGTCGACGGCCGGCGTCAAGAGCGTGGTGCTGCTTCACCGCGATGACTATGCAAATGGAAAAGTGACCGTG
>JBGPHO010000299.1:0-3448 GCA_041484425.1 Gemmatimonadaceae bacterium | reverse complement strand
CGAAGCAGATCGATCGCGCCGAATTGCACGGGCTTCTCGAGGACGGCATCAACGCCGCCCTCGCCAAGAAGCACGGGCCCACGGTGCAGGCTGAAGTCGACATCGACGAGAGCAAGGGCGCAATCCGCATCGTTCTCCTCAAGACCGTGGTCGAAGAGGTTACCGACCCCGCGAGCCAGATATCGCTCGAAGATGCGCGATTCGAGGACGCCGAGTTTCAGGTCGGCGACCAGATGGAGATCCCGGTCGATTTCGCCGAGTTCGGACGCACGGCGGTTCAGGCAGCGAAGCAGCGGATCATCCAACGCGTCAGGGAAGGCGAGAGATCGAAGATCCGCGACGAGTTCTCCAGCAGAGTCGGAGATCTCCTCTCCGGAGAGGTCCAGCAGATCGAGCGCGGCAAGCTCGTCATCATGCTCAACAAGTTCCGCGAGGCGGAAGCGATCATTCCTTACCGCGAGCAGAACCACCGCGAGCATTTCCACCAGGGCGATCCGATCCGCGCCGTATTGAAGCGCGTCGAGGAGACTCCCAAGGGGCCGCGTCTCGTTCTCAGCAGAGCGGATGCGCTCTTCGTGAAAGCGTTGTTCAAGCTCGAGGTCCCGGAGATCCAGCAGAATCTGGTGGAGATCCGCGCCAGTGCGCGCGAGGTCGGAAGCCGAACCAAGATCGCGGTGTTCTCGCGTGACGATTCGGTCGATCCCGTAGGCGCGTGCGTCGGACTCAAGGGCTCGCGCGTTCAGGCCGTGGTCAACGAGCTCGGCGGCGAGCGAATCGATATCGTGCCATGGTCGGCGGATCCCGAGCGCTTCGCCAAGCTGGCGCTCGCGCCGGCCCGTGTCGCGCGAGTGTTCAGTGATCCGGCGACAAAGACGATTCAGGCGATCGTGGACGAGGATCAGCTGTCTCTCGCGATCGGACGAAACGGTCAGAATGTGCGCCTCGCCTCGGAGCTCACCGAGTGGAAAATCGAGCTCTACTCGAGTCGCGAATGGATGGAGCGTGGCACCGATCAGCCGATCTTTGCTCCGCTTCCGACCGACGAGCCCGTGTCGGGCGTGAACCCGCGCCTCGTCGACATCGAGGGAATGCAGCCGGCAACGGTCGCGGTGCTCGAAGAGGCCGGCTACAAGACGCTGGACGACATCATCGATCTCGAGCGCGAAGATTTTCTGCGTCTTCCCGGCATCGCGCCGGAAGAGGCGGATCGTCTGATGGCGATCATCAACGAGCTGACGACCGACGAAGCGCCGGAGACCGCCGAAGAGGCGGTTGTCACGACTGCGGCGGACATCGAGGCGGGCAGCGAGATGGCTTCCGAGGGTGGAAGCGCTGCCGCAGTCGAGCTGGCGCCAGAGGCGGAGACTGAAGAGAAGAAGACGGAAGGGAAGAAAAAGGAAGTGAAGGCGACGGCAGGGAAGAAGCCGGAGTAGCGGAACATGGACGCCGCTCAGCAGCGCAAACTCCTCGGCCTCATCGGACTGGGTGTTCGCGGGCGCGGGGCGATCGTCGGTGTGCAGCAGGTGCGGGAGGCGGCGAAGCGCGGCAAGTTGTTTCTGGCTATTGCGGCGCCCGACGCGTCGAGCAACAGTTTGGACAAAGTGCTTCCGCTGCTTAGCGCTCGCGGAATCACGGTTCTCGCTGGCCCACCAGCCGCCGAGTTGGGCGCGGCAGTGGGGCGCGATGCCACCGCTGTAATTGGGATTGTCGATAGAGGTCTGGCAAAGGGGATTCGGGCACTAAGTTCGACTCCAATGCCTGATGGTCGTAAGGACGGGGAGGAGCAGGGTTGAGCAAGCTTCGAGTACACGATTTGGCTGGCGAGTTTGGGGTTCCCACTGACGAGGTGATCAATCTGCTTCGTCAGATGGATGTTCCTGTGCGCAGCCATCTGAGTCCGCTGAGCGACGATCAGGTGGCTCGCATCCGCGCCCGCTGGGAGCGCGAGAAGCGCGCGCGTGTTGCCGCTCCGGCTGCGGCGACTCGTCGTCGCCGTGGAGCTGCGAGTGCGGCTCCTGCCCCGGAAGCGAAGCCGGAGCCGGCGGCAGCCGCGGAAGGCGCCACGAGACGACGTCGTCGTGCGGCCACCGAGCCCGTAGCCGAAGTACCGGTGGAGACACCTGCTCCCGATGAAGTGAGATCGCCGGTCGCTGTTGCTCCGGCTGCTCCACCTGCTCCGTCGGCGCCGATTGCCGCGTCGATGCCGGCCGACGTCCCAACCATTGAACGCTCCCGGACTCCATCCGCTCCCGCGCGGCCGGTCGCGCCACCGGCGCAGACCGCGCACGCAGGGACCGAACACCCCGCTGACCGCAACGCCGGCCGCGAACGCCAGCGTCCGCAGCCGGTAGTCCCGGGAGCACCGCGTCCGCGTCCCGTTGCAACGGGAGCGCCGTACACGCCGCCCCGTCCGGTCGCATCGGCGGCTCCCGGCGCAGGCACGGCGCCACCGCGTCGCGACGATCGTGGCGCGGGCGGCGGTCGCGGCGAAGAGCGTGGTGGGCGCCGCGGAAAGAAGGGAAAGCGCGGAGTCGATCAGGAAGCGGTATCGGCGAACATCGGCAAGACGATGGCGTCGATGCGCGGCCCAATTCGGCGCGGCGGAGCTCGCCGCGCGGAAGACGGCACCTATCGCGAGGAGCTCGCCGCGCAGCAGGCGGCCGAGGTCGAGCGTGAGAAAAAAACGGTTCGCGTCAACGAGTTCATCACAGTCAACGAGCTCGCCCAGATCCTCAAGATCCCCGCTGTCCAGATCGTCGGGTTCGCATTCAAGAACCTCGGCCTGATGGTCACGATCAACCAGCGGCTCGACTTCGACCAGATCGAGCTGATCGCCGGTGAGTTCGGCTTCCAGGCCGTGAAGGAGGAAGAGTACGCGGCCGATCTCAAGACGACGCCAACTGCCGAGGATACCGCGGAGCAGCTCGAGTCTCGTCCGCCGGTCGTCACGATCATGGGTCACGTCGATCACGGCAAGACATCGCTGCTCGACTACATCCGCAAGTCGAACGTCGTCGCCGGTGAGTCGGGCGGCATCACGCAGCACATCGGCGCGTATCACGTCGACCTGCCGGGAGGCAAGTCGATCACGTTCCTCGATACCCCTGGCCACGAAGCATTCACGGCCATGCGCGCGCGCGGCGCGCAGGTCACGGACATCGTTGTGCTGGTCGTGGCTTCGGACGATCGGGTTATGCCGCAGACCATCGAGGCGATCTCGCACGCCAAGAACGCCGGTGTGCCGATGATCGTTGCCATCAACAAAATCGACGTCCCAGGCGCAAACCCGATGAAGGTGAAGCAGGATCTCCTCCAGCACGGCGTCGTGCTCGAAGAGTTCGGTGGCACTGTCCTCTCGACCGAAGTGTCCGCGAAAAAGGGAACGAACATCGACAAACTGCTCGAGCAGATTCTGCTGCAGGCCGAAATCCTCGATCTCAAGGCGAAT
>JBGPHO010000298.1:0-3463 GCA_041484425.1 Gemmatimonadaceae bacterium | reverse complement strand
GTCGTGGCCCGCCACCAAAACCGACGCCTATCCCCATTGTTCCGCGCACCGTTCCCGCAGCTGAATCGCGCACCCAGACTCAGCTCATTCCGCCGATCAAGCTCGAAGATGAGTGGACGAAGGCTCTGGTCAAGCGCGACACGCGCACATTCGATCGTCTGCTCGCGCCGGGTTTCGTGTACACCGAGGATGCGTCTGTGATGAGTCGCGACGATGTGATCAAGAGCGTTACAGGTCCCGATCGCGTCGAGTGGGCGCGCAACGAGGGAATGACGGTCCACGATTTCGGGGATGTGCAGGTAATCACAGGTGTGCTACACCTAAGGGGGAAGGGAAAGCAGGGTCCATTCGACCGGCGATATCGGTTCACGGATACTTGGCATCGCCAGAATGAACGAATAAGAGCGGATGGGCGCATCGTCGCCACAAATGATAGCAGCTGGCAGATCATTGCCGCGCAGGATTACCTGATTCCAAAATAGCTTTGCATACGGAGAGGAGATGAGCCGAGTCTTGTGCGCGTATAAGGCGATTCTGCCGCTGATAGCACTGGCGGCATGCAGCAGCGGAGAAAAAACCGCGGCCACCGATAGCGCCTCGAGCTCGGGCCCGCAAGCGACGTCGAGTGCCGCAACCGGAACGGCGTCGGTGTCGGGCGCGCAAATCGCCGTCGCGCATGCCGGCCCTCCAGGTGAATGGCAGATGCCAGCCGGTGACTACGCGAGTTCGCGCTACAGTCAGCTCGCTTCGATCACTCCGCAGAATGCCGCGAATCTCAAGGTCGCGTGGGCGTTCTCGACCGGGGTGCTGCGTGGACATGAGGGACAGCCACTTGTCGTGGGCAACACGATGTACGTCGTGACGCCCTATCCCAACGTTTCGTACGCGATCGACCTTGCTCAGACGGGACAGCCTCTCAAGTGGAAGTTCCGTCCCGAAAACGACCAGCAGGCGATTGGCAGGGCATGCTGCGATGTAGTGAATCGCGGTGCGGCGTACGCGAACGGAAAGATCTTCTACAACTTGCTGGATGGTCACACCGTTGCTATCAACGCCGCGACAGGTAACCAGGTGTGGCGCACGAAGATGGGTGATCTCTCGCGTGGCGAGACGATCACGATGGCGCCGATAGTGGTGAAGGGAAAGGTCATCGTCGGCTCGAGCGGCGGTGAGATGGGAGTGCGGGGTTGGATCGCCGCGCTCGATGCAGCTACTGGAAAGGAAATCTGGCGCGCCTACAACATCGGGCCCGACAAGGACGTAAAGGTCGGTCCCAAGTTCAAGCCGTTCTACGCCCATGATCGGGGAAAGAACCTGGGCGCCACATCGTGGCCGGGCGACACCTGGAAAACCGGCGGTGGCGCGGTGTGGGGATGGCTCTCCTACGATCCCGCGCTCAATCTCATCTATCACGGCACTAGCAATCCCGGACCGTGGAACGAGAACCAGCGCACCGGTGACAACAAGTGGACGGCTTCGATCCTGGCGCGCGATGCGGACACCGGCGAGATGGTGTGGGCCCTCCAGGTGACGCCGCACGACATGTGGGACTACGACGCTGTGAACGAGAACATCCTCGTCGACCTGACGATCAAGGGGCAGACACGCAAGGTGCTCGTGCACTTCGACCGCAACGGCTTCGCATACACTATCGACCGGGCGACTGGCGAAATCCTGCTGGCAGAACCGTTCGTGCCGATGAACTGGTCCACTGGAATCGATATGGCGACCGGTCGTCCCAAGGTGGTGGAAACGAAGAAGACAGCGCAGGACAAGAACGTGACGGACATCTGTCCGAGCCTCGAAGGCGGAAAGAATCAGCAGCCCGCCGCGTTCTCCCCGCAGACGGGACTCTTCTACGTTCCGACGAACAATCTCTGCATGGATTTTCAAGCACGTGCAGTCACGTACATTGCCGGCACGCCATTCATCGGAGGCAACGCGCCCGAGAAAGGCGGGCCCGGCGGCTATCGTGGCGAATTCATCGCCTGGGACGCCACGACCGGCAAGAAAATCTGGGGAATCAAGGAGCCGTATCCCGTGTGGGGCGGAGCGCTGGCGACCGCGGGTGGCGTCGTCTTCTACGGAACGCTCGACGGCTGGTTCAAGGCGGTTGATGCGCGGAACGGCAAGGTACTCTGGCAGTTCAAGGTTGGCTCGGGCGTCGTCGGGAATCCGGTGACATATACCGGCCCCGATGGCAAGCAGTATGTCGCGATTTATGCAGGCATAGGTGGCGACATGGGACTTCTCATCGCCGGAGATGTCGCCGCCAATCTCCCGTATGATGTTCGCGAGCGGGGAACGACCCTGCCCGACATCGCGCGATGGACAAGCTGGGGTGGTGAACTGTTCGTGTTTTCGCTGTGAGAGCTGGGAGAACGGGACTGAGGCGGCACAGCTGGCGAGGACTGTCCTTGCTCCTGAGTTCGCTGTGCATTGCCATCGCGTGCCGCAATGATGCGGGGGCGATTGGCGACACATCGACCGCCAGTGCATCGGCTTCTTCGACATCACCTGAAGAAAGTGTGGCGAGCCATCTTCTGGTCGCCGGCGACAGCCTGCGCTTCATCGAGCACCCGGAAAATCTGCCGGCGGGATTCCCGCTCCAGGTAAAGCCACTGCCGATCAAGAATCCGTACGAGGGGGACAAAGCGGCGATCGCAACGGGCGCGAAACTGTTCGTGGGATACAATTGCCTCGACTGTCATGGGGCGGACGGATCCGGCGCCATGGGCCCGAGCTTTCAGGACGGGCGGTGGCACTTCGGCGGATCGCCCGGCGATGTGTTCGAATCGATTTATGAGGGAAGGCCCGACGGGATGCCGGCATGGGGAGGACGCATCTCCAACGATCAGATCTGGATGCTGACAGCGTACCTGCGCTCCCTATCGTCCAAGGATCTGAGCACCGAGAACTTCACCGGCAAAACGGTAGAACGCACCGGTCACTGAGGATAAAAATTGCAGCGGCGGCGTCATCGCGAGGTCGCCGGTGTTTCTCGGATTCACGCTACCTCATCCGCCGCGCCAATTCCGTGAAAATGGGCAGCGCCGTGGCTGAATTCTTGACGCGTAAACAATGCGTCGGAGATAGCAACCAGCGAAATTGAAGGAAGAATAACGAGGGGAAGGATAATGAGGTGCATAGTATGATCAGCAGAATCTGGCACGGCTGGACGACAATGGAGAACGCGGATAAGTACGAGTCTCTGCTTCGCGCAGAGGTTTTGCCTGGAATTCGTCGAATCAGGGGCTACAACGGCGCTTATCTACTGCGACGGGAGGCCGCCGACCATGAGATCGAGTTCATCACGATCACACAGTTCACCGACATGGTGGCGGTGAAGGAATTCGCCGGTGAGGATTACGAACGGGCAGTGATCGCGCCGGGGGCAGGAGAGTTCCTGACCCACTACGATGAGCGCTCGGCCCACTACGAGACGCTGCTCACACCAGCGGAT
>JBGPHO010000297.1:0-3472 GCA_041484425.1 Gemmatimonadaceae bacterium | reverse complement strand
TTGAGGTACAGAATCTTCGTCTTCTTGAGCACCTCGGCCGGGATCTTGTCGAGGTCTATCAGGAATCCATTTTCCGGCCGCAGCGGGTACTTGTACGGTATCCCCTCGGCCAGCAGGGTACCGCCCAGATAGGAGTTGTACCCGGGCTCGGGCACGATGGAGTAATCACCCTTCGTGAGGTACGCGAAGGCCAGATGCGAAATCCCTTCCTTCGACCCAATGAGAGGGATGATTTCCTTGATCGGATGGAAATCCTGGCCGAACCTTCGCTTCATGAATCTCGCGACAGCTTCGCGGTACTCGACCAGGCCAAGAGCGAATCCGTATCGGCTCATAGTTGGTATACGTGCGGCTTCGGCAATTCGCTCGATCACGGCGGGGGGTGGTGAGAGGTCAGCGTCACCGGCTCCGAGGTCGATGACGTCCACTCCACGAGCGATGAGCTCGCGCTTCTGCTCCGGGATCCTGGCGAGAGGATATTCGGGTAGGCTTAGCAGTCGATCGGTATAGGCGGGCACTATTGGCTCTCCTGAACGGGGTTGCTCACGCGACTGACACCGGGAATCTCGACCTCAACTATATCACCATTGGCGAGCGGTCCTACACCCGATGGTGTTCCGGTTGCGACGAGGTCCCCTGGCTCCAATGTCATGATGCGCGAGATGTATGCGAGGAGGGATGGGATCGAGAAGACCATCTCGCTGCTTCTTCCCCGCTGTCGCTCGACGCCGTTCACCCGCGTGACGACGGTGAGACTGTCGAGGTCCGGAAGCTTTGATGACTCCTCTCCCAGAGGACAAAAGGTATCAAAACCCTTGGCTCTAGTCCATTGTCCGTCGGTTTTCTGGAGGTCGCGAGCCGTCACATCGTTGACCGCGATGATCGCCCTGATTCCGCGAGCCGCATCACCTTCAGACACTCGCTTCAGCGTCTTCCCTACGACGACGCCGATCTCGCCCTCGTGCTCGACCCTGGACGAAGCCTTGGGCAGCACGATTGCTTCGCCTTCCCAGACCACGCTCGACGGAGGCTTCAGGAAGATGAGCGGCTCCTTTGGAACCTCATTTCCGAGCTCCTTGGCGTGTTCGCGGTAGTTGCGTCCGACGCAGACGATTTTTCCGGGGCGGAATTTTGTGGCGGGCATCTCAGTTGGTCACCTGTAGAGGGTCTTTGGTTGCCGCAAATCGGGGGTTCATGGATGTAGTCACGTCTCGTTCTCATGCGCGATTTTGTATGCGGCGTTCCGCGATGCGCCGAGGGCCGAGACGAGGTAGTCCATCACATCGCGCGGAGATTTTCCGGCAGCGCGAAGTTTTCTCGCCTCATCATTCAGCTCGTTCGCGCTGACTGTTCGCGCTTCCGCTCCCGCGATCACCAACACGACTTCGCCCTTCGGGTCCGCCTTGGCGTATGCGCTCGCAAGCTCCGCGACGCTGCCACGCTTGAACTCTTCGAAGCGCTTGGTGAGCTCCCGCGCGACGACTGCGTGTCGCTCGCCGGCTCCGGCCTCGACCAATGCTTCGAGCGTCGCGGCGACGCGGCTCGGCGCCTCGAACAGCACGACGGTCCCACGGGAATCAACGATCTCGGCGATGATCTCGGTTCGCTCTCTTCCCTTTCGCGGCAGGAATCCGAAGAAAGTGAAGCGCTCGAGCGGGAGCCCTGATCCGACGAGCGCCGCCATGACCGACGATGCGCCCGGAATCGGGACGACCGGCACCCCGGCTTCTAGCGCGGCCGCAACAAGGCGCGAGCCGGGGTCGGAGATGAGCGGCGTCCCCGCATCGGATATCAGGGCGATCGAATCGCCCGAGAGAAGTCGGGCGATGAGCCGCGGCGTCTCTTTCGCCTCGTTGTGCTCGTGGTACGAGCTTAGCCGCGTCGCGATGCGGTAGTGGTCGAGCAGGCGCCGCGAGTGGCGCGTGTCCTCCGCAACGACAAGCGCGGCCGAGGAAAGAACCTCGACCGCGCGATACGACATGTCTCCCAGATTGCCGATGGGAGTGCTCACCAGATAAAGCACCCCTGACTTGGCTCGCGCCACGGCCTGTGCGGAGCTCATGAGTCGTCTGGCGACGGACTCCGCTGATTTACGCGGCGGCGTGCTGCCTGAACTTCTCCGCCAGCGCCGGCTTGCCCATGAATCCGATCATCTGATCGACGAGCTTGCCGTCCTTGAAGAACAGAATCGCCGGGATCGATCTCACGTTGAACTTGGTCGAAGTCTTGATGTTCACGTCCACGTCGACCTTTGCCACCTTCGCCTTGCCTTCGTATTCGATCGCCAGCTGATCCAGCACGGGTGCGACCATGCGGCACGGAGCGCACCACGTCGCCCAGAAATCGACGACGGCGAGACCCTTGTGCTGCTCGATCTGCACCTCGAAATCGGAATCGTTCACTTCAACTGCATTCGACATTTTGTAATCTCCAACCGCAGGATACCCCGCGGGGCTTCGTCAGTTTAATTTGGCGCGGGGACGCTGCCCCCCTCATCTTTAAACTTAATGACCCAATCAAGCCCGCGTGGCACGCGCGTATCGCATATTGGCATCGCGGTCGAGGATCTCGCAGGCAGTCTCCCCTTTTTTCGGGACGTGCTGGGATTGACCGAGGTCGCTCTCGATGACGCCGACGGGGCCAGCATAGTTGGCTTCAGCGCCGGTGAGCCGCTGGTAGAGCTTCTCGAGGCAGGCGACCCGGCCTCGCCGATCGCGAGATTCGTGGCGAAGCGTGGACCGGGCATTCATCACATCTGCTTTTCAGTTGACGATCTCGACGCCACGCTGGAGCGCTGTCGCCGCGCCGGGATTCAGCTCATAGACGAGAAGCCGCGCATTGGCGCGGAGGGAAAGCGCATTGCTTTCCTGCACCCCAGATCCACAGGCGGGGTGCTGGTCGAGCTATCAGATCACTGACGGCGTGTCGAAGTCCCGGGATTGCCGCAGAAGTCGCGCACGGACGCAATGTCCATGTTATCGACGTACCATCTGCCGCCCGGCCCCTTGATCGTGTAGAAGGTCGTCTCCCGTGACAGATTTCCCTTGTTCAACTGGACGCGAATCTCGCGGTGTCCACCTATCCCCTGAGCTTCGCCGAGTACGCGGGCGCTGTCGTGGTTGAAGTAGCAGGCAAGAATCACCTCGCGTTTTTCGAGCTCGGTGCGGTCCATCGTCTCGCGGGCCGGACCGTCCTTGGTGCCGAAGACAGTGGACATTGCCTGGAGGTCTTTCGCGTTCACGGCCTTCAGGAACTCGTCGACGGCGAGCTGCGCCGAGGGCGCGCCGGTAATCTGCCCGTTGCTGCCCATTTTCTGGGTAGCGCTCGAGCAGGCGGCAAGAAGGAACAGACCGGCGACTTTTCTAAATGACACGATAGAATTCTCCACTGGATAGAGCTGCGACCTAGGGACTGTGACAATGCGCGCAAAGCAACAACGGCTGTATATCAATATCGACCACGTCGCGACGTT
>JBGPHO010000296.1:0-3485 GCA_041484425.1 Gemmatimonadaceae bacterium | reverse complement strand
CCGAAGTCTTCGAGAAGTTGTTGTTCGGGATGTAGCCCGTAATGTTGTCTCTCCCCAGCGAAAGGCGCGCGCTCGCCCGATCGTTGCCGCCGCTCACGGCAAGAGTCGTCGATCTGGTGTGACCGGTGTTGAAGAAGCTCTCGACGTTGTCGGGGTGAGCCACCCATGGGGTCGCGACGGTGGGGCTGGTGAACTGCAGGCACGGCGCCGACTGATCGTAGGTCGTCGTGCTTGGAATGAATGTGCAGCCGTGAGTGCGGCCATCGAGCTTGGGTCCGAAGCTCTGGTCGGCCCAGTCGTTCACACCGTTACCCGCGCCGTCGAAATACTGGAACTCACCACCGGCGCCTTGCCCGTAAAGGTTCTGGTAGTTGGGCAGAGTCGAAGGCTTGTCCCACGTGTAGGTCGTGCTCAGCTCGGTGCGCGCGCGGTTGGAGCTCGACGCGCCCCTCTTGGTCGTGATGACGATGACTCCGTTCGACGCGCGCGAGCCGTAGAGCGCGGCGGCGTTCGGGCCCTTCAGGACCGTCAGCGTGGCGATGTCGTCCGGGTTGAGGTCCGAGATTCCGCTGCCGAAATCGTAACCACCGTTCGGATCGCCGCTGTGACGCGCGTGCGAATTCTCGTTGTTCGAGATCGGAGTGCCATCGACGATGAAGAGCGGCTGGTTTGTTCCGGTGATCGAGTTCTGGCCGCGAATGACGATGTTGGTCGACCCACCCTGAGTTCCAGACCCGGTGATCGTCACTCCCGAGACCTTGCCGGACAGCTGCTCGACGAGATTGAGCGCCTTCGTCTGATTCAGCTCGGAGCTGCTCAGCTGTTGCTGCGCGGTTCCAAGCTGGCTCTTCTCTCTCGTCAGTCCAAGCGCCGTTACGACGACGCCTTGCAGCTCTGTGGCCGCGGTCGAGAGGCTGAAGTTCTGTGTCACCGGCGCACTCGAGATCGTGACCGACGCCGAGCTTGGCTGATAGCCGAGGCGCCGAGCGAGAAGAGTGACCGTCGTGCCGTTTGCCGATACGGGAACGGTGAAGCTGTACCGCCCCGCGTCGTCAGTGAATGCGCCAACGCGCAGCGTTGGAATGCTGACGCTGGCGCCGACAATCGGTGTACCACCGGTGCCAGTCACCTGGCCACTGATGGACGTTCCCTGTGCTTGAGCGAGTGCCGGGGCAAGCCCGAGCACGACGCCCGCTATCGCCAGGAAGCGAGAGATCTTACCTGTCATTCCCATACAACACCTCGCAGAAAGTGAAACTGGGACAGGACGTGTCGCGCATCGCGGGTGAGGTCAGCGACCGTTGCCCGATGGCGACTATGTGGCTGCACCCAGCGCTCGCGACGACTGGAAACCCCTCGGCGCGCTGCTGGTGCAGAAGGCAAAAGCTCAACAATTCCCCCAGCCCGGGGAATTCTCGAGAATGCCTGTTATTGGGGCTAACATAGGCCGACCGACACGAGCATGTCAACCTATGGGAGAACCTTATGTTCCTCTGCCGGACTGCTCAGCTACAAAATAGGTCGGTGCCGACGCATTACTGCCTCAGGGAAAGAGCGTCGGTGCCAACCCACCACGAGAATGCCGAAGCAGGGGGCCGGCAGCGGCAGCAAGAAAAAAGGCGGAGCCTGAGCTCCGCCTTTGACGCAAGACTTCATTCAACGATTGTCAGTTAGACGGGGTCGCCTTCTCGGTAACCACGCGGACCTGGTCGTTCAATACCTGCATGAACCCGCCGCTCACGGTGAACCGGCGCCCGGAGCCGCTGCCTAGACGCAGCTGGCCATCACCAAGCAGCGCCATCAGGGGCGCATGACCGGCAAGGATCCCGACCTCTCCGTCGTACGCGGGGGCGACCACGGAATCGGTCTCGCCCTCGAACAAAACGGCTTCCGGAGAAATCACCGATACCTTGAGCACGACGGCTACTTCGAAAGCTGTTCGGCGCGCTCGATCACGCCGTCGATCCCACCCTGCATGAAGAACGCCTGCTCGGGGTACTGATCGAATTCGCCGGCCACTAGTCTCTCGAACGACGAGACCGTCTCCTCGAGCTTCACGTACTGACCCGGGTAGCCGGTGAACTGCTCCGCCACGGCGAACGGCTGGGACATGAATCGCTGGATTCTTCTGGCGCGACCCACCACCAGCTTGTCGTCCTCGGAAAGCTCGTCCATTCCGAGGATCGCGATGATGTCCTGGAGCTCCTTGTACCGCTGCAAAATCTTCTGGACATCGGTCGCCACCTTGTAGTGGCGGTCGCCAATGAATTGCGCGTCGAGAATTCTCGAAGATGAAGCGAGGGGATCCACCGCGGGATAGATACCGAGCTCAGTGATGGCGCGCGACAACACGACGGTGGCATCGAGGTGGGCAAAGGCCGTCGCCGGCGCCGGGTCCGTGATATCATCGGCGGGAACGTAAATCGCCTGCACCGATGTGATCGAGCCGTTCTTGGTGGAAGTGATCCGCTCCTGGAGGTCGCCCATCTCCGTCGCCAGCGTCGGCTGATAACCGACCGCGCTCGGCATGCGGCCAAGCAGCGCCGAGACTTCGGAGCCGGCCTGCGTGAAGCGGAAGATGTTGTCGATGAAAACGAGCACGTCCGCGTTCTCCACGTCGCGGAAATACTCGGCGACGGTCAGACCAGACAGTCCCACTCGCAGCCTCGCTCCCGGCGGCTCGTTCATCTGACCATAGATGAGAGCACACGAGTTGATGACGCCGGACTCCTTCATCTCGAGATAAAGGTCGTTGCCCTCACGCGTCCGCTCGCCGACACCGCAGAAAACGGACTTGCCGCCGTGTCCCTTCGCGACGTTGTTGATCAGCTCCTGGATGACGACCGTCTTTCCGACGCCGGCGCCACCGAACAATCCGATCTTGCCGCCCTTTACGAACGGGGCGATCAGATCAACGACCTTGATTCCCGTCTCGAAGATTTCAGTCTTGGGCTCGAGGTCTGCGAACTCGGGCGACGGACGGTGGATCGGCCAGCGCTCGACGTTATCCGGAATCGGCGCACCGTTGTCGACCGGGTTGCCGAGCACGTTGAGAATCCTTCCCAGGGCAGCATCGCCAACCGGGACCGTGATCGGACCGCCGGTATCCTCGACTCTCATCCCGCGGACGACGGCGTCGGTGGACGACATCGCCACCGCGCGCACCTGGTTGCGGCCGATGTGCTGCTGCACCTCGACGACAACGTCAATGTTGGCGCCGGCGTCGGTCTTCTCACGAATGCGCAGAGCGTTGTAAAGCTCGGGCAGGTGCTCGGACTCGAACTCGACGTCGAGCACGGGTCCGATGACCTGGACCACCTTCCCAAAGTTTGCTTTTTTCTCTTGTTTCGGGCGCAGCTTCTTCTCGGTGCGGACGGCCGTAGCCATTGTTACCCCTGTAACGCAGAGGCACCGCCGACGATCTCGGCGATCTCCTGCGTGATCTGCGCCTGACGGGCGCGGTTGAATGTGCGGCGCAAGACGTT
>JBGPHO010000295.1:0-3486 GCA_041484425.1 Gemmatimonadaceae bacterium | reverse complement strand
AGATGCTCCGACGCCCCACTCACCTCCCATGCCGATTCCGAACAGCGCGCGCAGTATGAAGAACGTGGCGTAGTTGGGCGCGAATCCCGTCAGCACCTCGACGATCGAGAAGAAGACGAGATCGATCATCAGCGGCAGCTTCCGGCCGTATCGGTCGGCCATCAAGCCAAATATGAATGCACCGATCGGTCTGAAGGCGAGCGTCACCGTGATCGTGAGCGCGAGCTCTGCATCCGTTTTGTGGAACTCCTTCGCGATCGCGGTGAGGGAGAACACGACGAGGAAGAAGTCGAACGCATCGAGGGTCCAGCCGAGGAAGCTGGCGACGACGGCGGCGCGGTGGCCGCGGGGAGCGGCGTGGGCGAGGGAAGATGGACTTATCGCGTCGGAGCTTGCCATGCGAAAATATGCGTCAATCGTGATGTCGCAGGAATGTCTCGTGATCGCCCGCGGCACGAAGTATTCTTCCCGAATGCGAAAACTTTCCGCACTCCTCCTTGCCGCAGTGCCGCTCGCGTGCGTCTCCCCGCCAGTCGCGAGCCCGCCGGCGCCGGTCGCTCCGCCCGTCAACACCGTCGAGACGGAGATTGCCCCCGACGCGGCCGCCGACACTCTTCTCACCGACGTACGGACTCTCGACCCGAGGATTGTCGTCGAACTTCGCTACGCTACGTCCAATAACTTTACGGGTGCTCCGCTCCCGGGGTATCTCGCGAATCGCGCACTTCTGCGACGGGAGGCAGCGGCCGCGCTCTCGCGTGTCGAGCGCGATCTCGTGCCGCAAGCACTAGGCATCAAAGTCTTCGACGCGTATCGTCCGGTGCGGGCGACGCTGGCGATGGTCGACTGGACCGAGCGCGTCAACCGGCCCGATCTGCTCAAGGACGGTTACATCGCAAGCCGCTCGCGGCACAACCTCGGCCTCGCCATCGACCTTACTCTGGTCGACGTCGCGACGGGCAAGGAGCTCGAGATGGGGACGCCATTCGACACGTTTTCAGCGGCTGCCCACACTGCGAACGCGTCGGGCCAAGCCGCGGCGAACAGGCAAAGGCTAAAAGCCGCAATGGAGCGCGAAGGATTCGTGAACTACGACCACGAGTGGTGGCACTTCAGCTTCAACGTGCCGAATCCTCTGCGGTTCGATCGCCTGATCCGATAGCCGGCACTAGTGGAACGTCAGCCGATTCAGCCGCGGCGTCGTCCTCTGACCTGCGATTCGGCATCGTGAAAAAGAAGGTGGTGCCATCGTCGCGAAAATCTGCCCAAACCTTTCCTCCAAGTGACGTGACTGTTTCGCGCACGATGCTCAGGCCGAGCCCCGTTCCGTCGATCTCTCTGTTGGATTCCTCGTGCGCGCGGAAAAAGCGTTTGAAGAGACTCGCGCGTTTGTCTTCGGGAACACCCAGTCCGTTGTCGTGCACCTCCACCACGGTCTCGGCCTGCGCGCCATCATCCGGTGATGTGACGTAGGCGCGAACCTCGACCCACCGCTTGTCCTTGGAGGGGTCGGAATACTTGATCGCGTTCGCGAGCAGGTTGGAGAGGCACAGCTCGAAGGCGGCAGCGCTAACGTTGATCGCGGGCAAGTCTGCCGGGAGCCTGATCTCCACACCGTGAGCGCGTGCCGACTCCCGGAGCTGCCGCGCCACTTCCGCCGCCGCATTGGGGAGAGCGATGTGACGAGACTGGCGTACGTCCTCGTCCAGCCTTGAGAGCTCAACGAGGTTTTCAAGCGTAACTTTCATGTTGGTGCTGTTGCGAATGATCATGGAAGTCATCATACGCTGCTGTTCGGGCGAGAATGTACCCAGCTCGAGGATCTCAGCCGCCCCCGAGATCGTACCGATCAGATTTCTCAGCTCATGGCTGAGAGCGCGATTGAAGCCGCGAAGTCGCTGCTCGCGCTCGTTGAGCCGTTCCTTGACGAGGCTCAGATAGTGGGTCAACGTCGCCTGCTGGATGAGGGCGACTGCCAGGAACAGGCGGTGCGCGCACGCGAGCAGCTCGCCCCGGCTGCACGGCTCCTCGATATCGTCCACCACGCGCGAGAGAAACGAGAAGAGAATTCCGCCGAAGATCTCGTACTCTTTCAACAGCTCGTATTCGTCGAATCCCTGCGAGAACCGAAGCCCTCCCAGCTCCATGGCCTTGGCCACTACCGGCACCTCCGACAGAATCATTCTCTCGGGGTTCTCGATGTAGTCGGCGATGCCGAGTATGAGTAGCGGGACGTGGTCGAGGAGCGCGTCGGTGGGGAAGATGCGGTTGGGGTCGAGCTCGACCCGAGCGCTGATTCGGTCGAGCCAGCGGCGTGTCAGATCATCGCTGCTGGAGCGCATCCTGTCCGCCACCGCCTTGGCGAGGGTACAATTCTCGAACGGAACATCTGAGTGCGCGGTGAGCGATTCCGGCGATGCAGTCATTAAGCCTTCCTGTTCAAGCACGAGAGCCTCCAAAGCCGTCATAACGCAAGATGTGCTCCCACATATCGGGGCCTCTGTGGGGTGGCCAGTTGACATAGGGGAGGGGGGTATATTGATTCAGTCACGTGGAGGGGTATGACGTGACAACCAGGCTGGTCGCAGAAAAGGAAGCCTCGATCTCGTTTCCCGTGACGGGGATGACGTGCGCGGCGTGTCAGACCCGGGTTCAGCGGGCGCTCTCGGCCGAGCCCGGCGTCATCGACGCTTCGGTCAACCTCCTCACGAGAAGCGCCGCCGTACGCTACGACGCCGCAACCGTGAGCCCCCGCCACTTGATCGCGGCAGTGCGGGCCACCGGGTACGATGCAGAACTGCCAGCCGCGGATGAAGACCTGCTCGGCGCGGATTCCGCACAGGTGGATGTGGAAGCACGCGAGGCGCGCTTGCTGGCGATCAAGGCGACGGTCAGCGTCTTCGCTGGAGCGCTCGCCATGTTGCTCTCAATGCTTCTCATGGGGAACGCGGTCGTCAATTACGCCCTCCTCGCTCTTACGAGCGTGATTCTCGCCTGGGCTGGGCGCGACATCTACCGCCGCGCCTGGAAGGCGCTTCGCTATCGCTCGGCCGACATGAACACGCTGGTCGCACTCGGGACCGGCTCCGCGTTCGTCTACTCGCTGGTTGCGACGCTGGCGCCGAGTCTGTTCGCCAGAAACGGGATCGCGCCGGATGTCTACTACGAGGCGGTGATATTCATCATCGGACTCGTTCTCGCCGGACGTGCGATCGAGGCTCGAGCGCGGCGAAAGACTTCGGAGGCGCTGAGGAAGCTCGTCACGCTTCTGCCGCCGACTGCGCGAGTGGAGAGGGGAAGCGCCTGGATCGACAAGCCGTTGTCTCAGGTCGTGTCGGGCGACACCGTAGTAGTGCGGCCGGGCGAGCGGATCCCGGTCGATGGGACGATCATCGATGGAGCGAGCGAGGTCGATGAGTCGATGCTGACGGGTGAGCCGCTCCCTGTAGCGAAGGCGGTTGGTGGCAAGGTCGTGGGCGGGACTCT
>JBGPHO010000294.1:0-3507 GCA_041484425.1 Gemmatimonadaceae bacterium | reverse complement strand
TCGCGGACCGCGAAGAGACCTTACGCCCGAACCGAACGTTCTGCAAGTCAACGGTTCGAGCGAGAACTAGCGCGATCTGGCGAGATTCGACGCGAACCTCGAACAGCTGAAGCCGCGGATGCCGGTGTTTAGAACGATCCGTTTCTGTCGCGGTGTCTGCCGTTCTCGAGCCAGGGAGTCAGGGTGAGGCTGAAGCGCGGCGTGCGTCTCACGCCCGGTGCCGAGAGCACTGGTATTCCGTAATCGAGGCGAACGCTCGCTCTCCCGGCTCTGCGCGGAGTCAGCCCGAGACCGAGGCCGACCACGCCAACCGTAACATCCTCCGATGCCGCACTCGTGTCCGCCGGATCCCATCTCTTGGAGAGCGCGCCAAAGATAGAGCCATCCAGCTCTAATGATGAGCCAACGGGACGAAGGTGTCTTGTCCGGTCAATCGACATCGTCAGCGCCGATTCGGCGAGGCGCACCCGCGACGGTACGAACGCAAGCGCCCGATCAAAGATCGTCAGAGCGCGAACGTCCGGGTCAGGATCCCTGAGCTGCTCCGCGGCGACCGTCATCTCCCACGCACCGTTTGATGCCGCGCGCTCGGCCGACGCCGCCGCGCGAATGCTGGCGGAATGCCAATCGTCAGCTCCAGTGTACCCGGACGCCCAGACATCGGTCACGATGCGACTGCCTCGCGTCGGCAGCCATTCGCGTCCGACCCACGCATCGTAGTGCGTCATGAAGCTCGAGCGGCTCACCTCCGCCGGTCCCATCAGGTCTCGCGATGTGACCGCACCTTTCCCGAGTCCAATGACGAATTCGCCTTCGAACGTGCGCGGGACATCGATGACCGCTCCCCCAGGCAGTAACCAGGTCAGCGTATCATAGCTGCCGGAAACCAGCGAAAAGCCGATTTGTGGTCCGGTGAAGCGACGATCGATGCGCCGGGGACCGATGACCTGGACATTCGATGCAGCAGCGAGCGACGTGAGCTCCGATTCTGCGCCGCCCAGCAGGTACACGACGTGGCTGGAGCTGGGCGGAGATAGGCGAACGCCCGCAATGAGGTCGCCGCCCGTGCGCTCGATCTGCTCGCGGGTTGCACTCTTCGGTTCGTCGTGCTGGTCCCAAAAGTCGAGCTGCGCGCGCCATTGGTCGGCGATGCTTGCGTGCCGCCGCGCGAAAGAGAGCGACCGGATGGTTCCCTCGTAGTAGCGCTGATATTGCGCGCGGGTAGCGACGCCGGTGCCGAAACCGAATGCGTCCGACGTCGAGATTCCCGCGCCCAGCGAGCGATTATGGGAGACGAGGCTGAGCGAGACGGTGCGGCCCGTTCCCAGGAGGTCGCGCTCGGTCAGCCCGATTCGGGGTGAGCTTCCGCCTGGCTTAATGTCGGGACGCGCGGTCCACGCATCTTGCGTGACCACTTTCAACGCAAGCGACTCCCCAGCCGGCGTCACGCACCTGTCTGCTTCGACGCGAGCGTTTTCGAGGAACTGCAACTTTCGCAGGCGTCGCAGAGACTCGGCGACCCGAAGGGTGTCGACGGTGTCACCCGCGGCAAAGAGGAGCTCTCGACGAATGATTTCGGGGCGTGTTCGGACGTGCACTTTCGCGATCGCGCGACCGCGCCTGCCGAGATTCGGGCTCGACGTTATTACGGCGACTGAATCGATGCGGTGCCCGGAGAGCGGCCCAAGGGTCACTTCCGATCTCGAAGCGGAGCACAGCCGTGGCTCCTGCGCGCTCGCGAGAGCCGCAGTTAAGGAGGCAAGGAGGGCGACGAAACCAGGAGCGAAACGCATTAGGGCGATGATAGGCGCGCTAACTGTCCACAGCATGACATTAACCCCAGCAGCCTCGTTCCGGGTGTAAAAATTCTGTTAAGAAGGTGGGTAGCCAATTTGCAGACATAATCGTCTTGAAAGAGAATCTTCACCGACACTGGGGACACATGAGAAGCAAAACCATACTTTCGATTTCTTTACTGTCGTTCGCTGCCCTGGGCAGCGCCTGCTCGCGACACAAGGTCGCGGTGGCACCAACGACTTCAACGACGGCCTCAGCCGATCGCGCCGCGATCGATGCAGCCGATCGCGAAAACGCGAAGCTTCGGTCCGACGCGGATCGTGCCGCGAGTGAGCGCGAGGAAGCCGCGAAGACGCGGACAACCGATCAAAGCACGATCACCACACCCGTTTTCTTCCAGTTCGACCAATCGGCGATCACGGATGAAGGAATCCGCCTGCTCGATCAGAAGGTGGACGCTCTTCAGAGGAACCCGTCGGTTCGCGTCCGCGTCGAAGGCAACGCCGACGACAGCGGCTCCGACGAGTACAACATGGCGCTGAGCCAGCGCCGTGCCGCAATCGTCAACCGTTATCTGACGGACCGCGGGATCGATGCGTCGAGAGTTCAGATTGTGAGCTATGGCGAAGAGAAGCCCGCCTGCAAGATTTCACGCGACGACGACTGCCGCGCGAAGAACAGGCGCGACGAGTTCGTAATTGTGTCCGGCATGTAAACCTCCTGACGCAAGAACGCCCCGTCCGGTTTGTCCGGCGGGGCGTTTTTTGTTTTTCATGGCCAGCTCAGGCAGGCTTTGCCGCCATCGCCCAAACCTGTATCGGGTACTGGTGCTGATCGCGTAGCGAGTGGTGACGGCGATACTTCCGAAACCGAATCAGGTCGGCCCGCACGACGCTCAGGTTCCCCCAGGATCCGGTTTGAATCAGATCAATGGGGAAACCACATTCCGCCAGCAGGTGGCGAATCCCCGTCTCGGTCCAGCGTGAACAGTCCGTGGGATGCGCGTGGACCCGGACGAGAAATGGTGTCATCACCAGAAAATGGCCGCCCGGCCGGACCATTTCGTAGACGTTCTTGCCGGCGCGATACGGCCAGAGCAGGTGTTCGAAAACCTGGTCGGCGATGACCAGGTCGAACTGTTCGGGGAGCGGAGCAACACAGAGGTCGTACTCCGGAAAATCAACCGACTTGAAGCTCCTGAACTTGACCAGGGACCCCCAGCGGTCGCCTGATATTTCCAGCGCATCCAGTTTCTCGGGGCCTAGCTGCTCGACCAGTCGTTTGGTCTCCTGGTACATGATCTTGCGCTGCCAGCCGAAACCGTCGGCACCGGTGAGGGTGTCGACAGCCCGCACGGCGACGTCATAACCCGGGACTGCTCGCACCGTCTGGGCGGCCAGGTTGAGAATGCGCTTGGCTGTTCGCTTGACCGGATTGCCGGGGGTGCCATCGTAGGGGGTCGCGAGTTCCATAAATGTTTCAGCAGTCCACAAGGGGTGTCGACCCGCACGATGCTCGAGTCGCGGGCTGTCCTTCGTTTACAACGCGCCGGCTTCTCTACGCTTCCTACTGGCCGAACGACCTGATATAGGCGGCCACCGCGACCATCTGGGCGTGCGTCAGCTTGTCCTTGAAGGATTTCATGTCCTCGTTCTTCCCCTTCGTCAACACCGTGACAACCGAATCGTCGGAGTGCTTGGCAAAGAACGC
>JBGPHO010000293.1:0-3519 GCA_041484425.1 Gemmatimonadaceae bacterium | reverse complement strand
GTGGAGGTAATGCGAGGGAGTGCGTCCTCGCTTTATGGAAATGCCGGGGGTGGCGTGGTCGACATTCGGACCAGCGATCCGCCACCGGTTCCGGTTTCAGGTGCTGTTCGAATGTGGACTGGGGCATTTGACACGCGTCGCCTCGTCGCGAAGGCGGGGGGCGCGACCGATGGACTCGGATACCAGGCGAATGTTGCGCGAACCGAAAGCGACGGTTACCGCGACTACTCGCGCCAGCGCACGACGAATGGATTCGCGCGCGTGACCTATGACGGTGGCGGCGGGTCCTACGCCCTCGAGTGGCTCGGAGTGAACACGCCGGTCGCGCAGAATCCCGGAGCGATTACCCGGGCACAGTTCGAGACCGATCCGCAGTTGGCAGATCCGCTCTCGATAAGGAAGGGCGCCCGCAAGGCCGTGACTCAATCCCAATTCGGCCTGACCGGGCGCCACAGCTTTGCGCGCGGAGAGATCGAGGCATCGGGCTACGTCGGTACGCGAACACTCGACAATCCACTGACCTTCGCCGTCGTCGACGTTGGCCGCACAATGTCGGGGGGAAATCTGCGCGCAACGCTCCCTTTCTCCCTGCTCGGCGCCGATCACAGGCTCACCGCTGGAACTGAGCTCCAACTGCAGAACGACCTGCGTCTGAATTTTACCAACTGCAACAACATTCCCCCGCCAACCGCGCCGACAGCAACTTGCCCGCTCCTCGGCGTTGAGCGCGGCACGGTGACGCTGAATCAACGGGAAATCGTCAAGTCCTTCGGGTCGTATCTCCGGGATGAGCTGGATCTGGGAGAACGATACACCCTCACCGCGTCGGCCCGTACCGATGCGGTGCGCTTTCGGGTGGAGGATAAACTGATCAACGCGACTAATCCCGACGACTCGGGGCAGCGGCTTCTCGATGCCGTGAGTCCAATGCTGGGTATCCTTGCGCGGCTGTCTGAATCGCACAGCGCCTACGCGAACATCTCGTCGGCGTTCGAGACTCCTACGGCAACTGAGCTCGGGAATCAACCAAGCGGCGCGGCGGGGATAAATCGTGACCTGAAGCCGCAGCGCTCGACGACCTACGAAGTCGGGTTGAAGGGCGTGGGAGATGGCGGGTTGCAATACAATGCGGCGCTGTTCGCAACCGGTGTTCACGACGAGCTGATTCCATTCGACATCCCTGCCAGCGGGGGCAGGCGATACTTCCGGAACGCCGGCCGCACGTCGCGCCGAGGTGTCGAGCTGGGACTCGGTGTCTCAGTCCGGCAGCTCGAGCTCGGCGGAGCGTACACCTACGCGAACTATCGTTTCGTCGATTTCACCGTGGACACGGCGCACTACGCCGGAAACAGGATTCCCGGCATTCCGCGCCAGACGCTGCAGGCGAGCGCGGCGTTGCACGCCTCGCTCGCGACGCTGGTGGCGGAAGGGACGCTTGCCGACAGGATGTTCGTGAACGATGCCAATTCGGAGAGCTCACCGGGCTATGCCATTTTCAATGCGAGGGTCGTGTCGAGCGCGCTGTGGAATGGATCGGGTGCGGAGGTTACGCTCGGAGCGCAAAATCTCTTCAATACGCGGTACATCTCTTCCGTCAGCGTGAATGCGGCCGGCGGGAAGTTCTACGAGCCGGGCTCCCAGCGCTCGATTTACCTCGGCGTGAGCCTCCTCGGCACAGTGCCGCCACGTCGATGATCGCGTAAAATCCTCAGGCATCCACAGAACTGAAGCAAGGAGCTGTAGGCCTTTCAGCCAATAGCCGGGTGGCTTTTCCGGCGGATTCTGGAACAACATTGAAAAGAGGGAGCCAGGCGGCTCCCTCTTTTCAATTTCCTAGCGTCTCCGAGTGGAAGCCCGCGATTACTGTTTTCTCAGCTCAATGCTCCCGTTCACGCTGCTCGCTCTGACATCCCGCCCGCCGTTCCCGATTGTCCCCGATGCGTGGCGGGGACCCCAGCGGCCCGAGAGAGTCATCGGGAAATCGCTTTCGATCCCACCGTGCACGGTGTCGAAGCGGAAGGTGGCGTCGAAGCGCGCGGGCACATAGATCGAGACGGATCCGTTGACGGTCTTGAAGTCCATGTCGTCGTCGCCCTGAAGAGAAGCCATACGCGCATCGACGTTTCCGTTGACCGTCTCGGCCGTTACCGGACCCGCAGCTGTATTCACGACTACGCCGCCGTTCACAGTGTTCGCCCGCACGGGCCCGGTGGCATTGCGAACAGTGACCCCGCCGTTCACCGTGTTCGCTCGCACTTCAGAGCCGACATCGCGCACTGACACGCCACCATTTACGGAGTGCGCGCCGACCTTGACGGAGCGGGGCACGCTGACCGTGATCTTGACGTTCGAGTGGTTTTCGTTGTTACCGTTGTGGCGAAACGACTCCACACCGCCGTCCTCACAGCGCGAGCTGTTGTTCCAGATGGCGCAGATCGTGACGTTGCCGCCGGCCTGGACGACTTCAAAATGGATGTCGTCCATCTCGCGCCCATTCGACCGCTTCTCCGCAACGAGATGAACCATGTTGTCCGGGCTCGGCGCGAAATCCACCGAGCCGTTGACGTTGAACACGCTCATCCAGTGGCCGGCGTCCACCCGGCCGTCCCACCGCCATGTATCCGAATCGCGCCCGTATTGCTGCTGCGCGCCGACGCCCGGCGCCGCGACCAGCACGGCGAGAGCCGCGAAAAGTCTCATTCTATTCATCATTCTCTCCGGGTGGTTGAGTCTGAACCACTGTTGATCACTATGCTCCCGCTGAAGGTCTGCGCAGTAATTTTTGCTCTCCCGTCGCCGATCGTAAACTCGATTCTACCTTCCCTTCGCATGGTGCTTCTGGGTCGAATCGTGACGGGGAAGTCCGACTGCAGATCGCCGCTGAACGTCTCCACGCTGAACTGGGCTCCCGCGCCGCGCGGGATGTTGAGCCTCAGCGTACCAGAGTGGGATTCGAAACCGTACTTGCCCGACGGCTCGATCGTTCCCGTGTACACAATGTCGCCACTCACCGTCTCCGTGCGTACGTCTTTCGACTGAATACCCACGAGGCGGATGTTGCCGCTCACCGAGCTCGCCTCGACGTCGCCTGTCACGCTCTCCGCGACAAGGTCGCCACTCACCGTTTCTGTCCGCAAATTCCCGTTCACCTGGGCCACGCGGACAGATCCCGACACCGACTCGGCGCTCACCGTACGCACTCCGTCGGTCACATCGACGTCGCCGCTCACGCTCGTCGCCTCGATCTCACCCTGCGAGCCCTTCGCCGTTACGTCACCCGACACCGCTTCGAGAATGAGACGCGAGCCGCGCGGAACCGATACGTCGTAGCGGGCGTCACCGACGTTGTTGTGCCTCCGACCTCTGCGGCCCTGGTAGTCGGAGTCGTCCACGCTCAGGCTGACCCTCGATGAGTTCGCATTGAAGCGCAGCAGGCCGCTCTCGATGGTCGCCGAGATCTTGACGTCGGGGCGGTCCCACCCGGTGACGCGGATTTTGCCGGAGATGAGTGAGAGATCC
>JBGPHO010000292.1:0-3543 GCA_041484425.1 Gemmatimonadaceae bacterium | reverse complement strand
GAAGGTCACCCTCGCCGCGGATCCCACCAAACCATGGCAGCACCACCTGCTCGGCGCGAATTCCGAATGTGCTCTGCTGGTTGACGAAGCCGCCCCGGTCACGCGTCTGCTCGATTCGCGTCTGCACTTCAATGAGTCCGCCGACACCGGACCAACCGGCGTTCGTCGTCCAGTAGTTCCGCGGCGAGCGATCGGTCGCCGTGCCCTGGCCCCCGAGCGAGACGCTGCGCTTCACGTTGCCCATGTACGCCGAGCTGTTGACATAGTACTGGCGGAGGTAGCTGCTGACGCTGATTCCGAGCTGGTCTTCGCGGCTCCCGAAAGCACCGCCGCTATTGGACGCGGTCGGTCGCGATGTTGCATCGAAGAGGTACGAGCGCGCCTCGAGTGCGACCGTTGTCCCACTCCGGATCGCATACTGTGGACGCAGAGAGAACCCGTTCGACTTCAAGCCGCTGAACACCGCGGTTGCATCGGTCGTCCGCCACGCGCTTGCGCTCATGCTCGTGCGTGAGGAGAGGCGCTCGGAAACGTTCGCTACGAGCTCGTTCGTCGCGCGCGCGAACGCGTCGCTTCCGCCGGGAGCGTGGGTGACTCGCAGCTCTTCGTTGCTCTCGGCTCCGGTTCTCACCAGCCCGCTCGACCATCCCAGGCCGCTTCCGTCCTGGCCGCTTCCGTCCTGAAAGCGACGCTCGGCAATCTCAGCCTTGAACGTGCTGCCGAAGATCGACGGTATCGCCGCGCCAACTCCCAGTGCGTCCAATCGCCGCGGCGATGTCCCTGCATCGGCAAGATGAGAAATCGAGGTGCTTAGTCGCGCGTCGCCAAACAGCCGCTCGCCTCGCATTCCCACCATCGGCTCCCGCTTGGTCGATCCAATCGCCGGCAGCGATAAGGCACCCATGCTGAGAAATGCCCAGTTCGCATGCTGGATGTGCAGCATTGCGCCCTGGCCATACGGATAGAGTCCCGTGAGGTCGGAGAAGGAAGTTCCGGTGTTGCCGAGACTGATCTGTCCGGATGGTGCGGAGAGCATGAGCGAAGCAGCGGACTGATACGATCCCAGGCGCGCGAACGCATTGCTGGCGGCACCGCCCAGGGCTGAGCCCTGCGACATTCTGGCGTCGATCCGGACGGAATCGTACAGGGCGCCCGTTGCCGCGACGGTGAACAGACTATTTGGGCGCCCGTTCTCATCCACGGCGTGCGAGACCGCCGTCGTGATGAGCGGACCCGCTTCTCTTCCAATCGAGCCGGAATTGAAAACTTCGACAGTCATTATCTCGGAAGCGAGAGTATCGGCGCCCGAGCGCAGGTCGATTCTTACGAACGACGAGCCGGTGCTCGAGAGCGCGGGAATCTTGAGCCTCACTTTGCGCTTCACCGTCTCGCCGGGCTGGATCACGATGGCGCCAGCGTGGACGTCTCTCGACGCCCAGCCGCTTGGCAGTGTGAGATCGGCATTGACGGTCTCACGGCCATTCCCGGAATTGACGATGTCGAAAGGGATCATCACGTCGTTGCCGGCCTGTCCATTGATCGCGCCCGCTTTGGGGCGAAGCAGGATCTTGCGAACGAGGTTGATGTCGATCTCGACCGGAACCACGAGTGTCGGAGACGCCGGAGAGGAGAATCGTGCTTCGGCGGCGATGAGGCGTCCCGCCAGCGCGCTGGCGGGAATTCCGATCGTCACGCCGAATCGGCGTCTGGTGGCAATTGGCAGCAGGCGGGTGCGAGGCCCGAGTACCGCGAAATCTCCGTGTGGAATGATCTCGACTTCGAGCTTCATCACCTGGGCGAAAGCGTCCGGAACGGGAATGGACACGACCTGGAAGCTCCGCGGCGCGCCCGACACCGTGACGGACGGGAGCGTGATCACAATGTCGCTGGCGGAATCAGGCCTCGCTTCATTCCACGTCGCCAGCGAGACAGCGCTGGCTGTTCCCGGCTGACTCGCGGCGGTCTGGGCGTGCGCAACTGCGGAGGCCGTCAGGCCCGACACAGTCAGAGAGAGCGCAGCCGCGCAGGCGCCACGAAAGGACATTAGGGCACAGTCTGAGAAAGCGTGATCTGGTAGGTCCCGCTATAAGTCGCCGGCGCATCAGTCGCCCAGTTGAGCACCATCCGGAAGAAGATCGTGTTGTTCCACGGATCGTTGAGGCCGTTCCTCACCTGGACTCGTTGTTCCACCTGCGCATCGGTGAGAGTGATGCTGTTCCAGGTTGCGAGGTCCGACCGGCGCCATTGCAAATCGGCGATTACCTTTCCGCCGCCAAGATTGGCAGAAATCGAGCGAATCGAAACCGTCGTCGTGCGCGATGCGCCCTGCGTCGCATTGATGGTGAACGTCATGCCTGTGGGGGCATCCACGAACCCGTTGATGAAGTCCGCCGCCGTCGGCGCCGGAAAAGTCACAGTGGCGCTGGCGAGAGTAAGGGTGGTCTTCTGGGCTGCGAGCGGAAATGCGACCAGCACCAGTGCGAGCGAGATCGCCGCGCTGGTGATACCGCTATGGAGCTTCCGCCCGAGGATTGACATTGGCTTCTACTTCGCCTGGTAGTCGATCTGGCCCGCAACGAGCTCGGCTCCGCCGAAATCGATCAATGCGAGTACGACGTAGTCGCCAGGAGTGAGACCGGCGGGCACATCGACCAACACCTTGCGGGTCGCGCCCGGGAGTGTCGGGAATTCGGGGATCGCAACCTGTGCCGCCAGCGAGTTGTCGATTCGGCGAAACTCCAAACGACCCTTCGAGAGCAGGTGTGTTCCGCCGGTGTTGTGGAAGAGCACGGAGATCTGACGCTTGGTTGCTGCTGGAGCGTTCGCGACCGTCGTCGCGCGAGTCGTCGACGCTATGGCCCGCGGAACCGCCACATCTTCGACTGACATGTTCTCTACGGCGCCATCGCGCGCGAGGCCGGGGGGCGCGACGTAGACTTTCACGCCGGTTCGGAAGATGTATTGCAGCGAGTTGCCCTTTGTGGATGCGCGCCTTGGCAATTCCTCGACGAAGAAGATATCCCAGCACTCCCTGGTCACGGCCGCTCCCGACTGAACGGCGAGGCGGATGACGCGCGAAGTGTGGGGCTCGAGTCGAATCGAGAGTGGCGAGACGCTGAGGTTGGTGCCGCACGACGTGCCGGTGGAGCCGGCGGGGAGAAAGCGATTGTCGCCATTCTCGATGCGGTCCCAATCCGAGCGCGTGATCGAGGCCTGGACAACCTCGTTGGAGGTGTTGGACACCGAGAAGCTGGCTGGCACGCGGTTCGGGCCGGCGGTGATTATCGTCACCTCGAGCGGATCTACGAGCAGCTGCGCGGACGCGGACTGCGAGACCACCACCCCTATGACAGCGCAAAGGGCGAGTACGGTTCTCCGTACTCGCCCTCTGCGCTCAACGCCCGCCCTTTCGGGCGAGCGCGAGCGAGAATTAAGCATCAGTTACGGAGCCGTCAGGGTGAATACGATCGGCAAGCTATAGGTACCTGGAGCATTGCTTGCGCTCGTGAAGTCAGACGTCCAGCTCGTCTTGAAGAAAGCCTG
>JBGPHO010000291.1:0-3546 GCA_041484425.1 Gemmatimonadaceae bacterium | reverse complement strand
CACCGCACATCTGCGCGAGGACCGGCGCCACATTCAGGACGCCGACATCCACGGTTTGAAAGAAAGAGTTCGAACCTATTTCAATCTCGAGATGGCGTGCGTGGCCGAGATGCTGGAGCTGGCGCGTCGCATCAAGCCGCAGCAGGTGACACTCGTGCCGGAGCGCCGGGAGGAAATCACGACCGAGGGCGGACTCGACATCATCAGCGAGCCCTCGCGCATCAAGAGCGCCATCGACGCGCTCACTGACGCCGGCATTCGCGTCAGCCTCTTCATCGATCCCACCCGGGCCGCGGTCGAGCAGTCCAAGAAGCTCGGGGTGCCCGCGATCGAGCTGCACACGGGGACATATTCGCACCGGCCGGACTCGGAGAAGACGATCGCCGCGCTTCGCGATTCCTCGCGGATAGGAGCGGATCTGGGGCTCGCGGTGCACGCCGGCCACGGCCTCACAGTGAAGAACGTCGGACCGGTCGCGGCGATTCCTGAAATCGAAGAGCTGAACATCGGCCACTCGATCATAAGCAGAGCGGTGTTCATCGGCCTGGACCGGGCGGTGAAGGAGATGCGTGAAGCCATGCTCACCGCTCGGTCGTCTTAATGGGGTGAGTTTTGACTGTGGACACCAAACCGCCCACCTTTCGGATGTGATCTGGAGAATGCGCTTATGACCCTGCCGGGCCGGCTGCTGGACTTCTTTTCTCTCGAGGCGAGTGAGTATCTCACGCGCCTGGAGTCGCTGGCCGCGAAAAGCGGGATGGAGCCTTCTGATGCGACGCAATTCGCCGCTGCCGCGCGCGGACTGCGTGGCAGCGCGACGATGGCAAAGGCCGGCGGAATCGTTCAGCTCGCGATGACAGTCGAGCGAATCGGGTCGGGCGTCGTGCATGGGGCGACCAAATGGGAGCCCGAGCTTCAGCGCGCCCTCGTCGGCGCAATCGAGGACCTGAAGCTGCTGGTGAGATCGGTGCGGGCCTGGGGTGCCGACCAGGATGCACGAGTGGAGGACAATCTGCGGCGCCTGGCGCGGTTCGCTCCCGCGCGCAAGGAGCGGACGGAAGACTTGATCATTCCAATCTCGCAGCTTTTCTACAACGACGACGGACAGCACATCGTCTACGTCGCGCCGAATCCGAAGACAAACTACGAGCAGCAGCTCCGCGAGCAGACCGTGGGCATCGGCCCCGGCACCCTGTCGCCGGAGGTGAGGCGCGTCCCGACTCCCTCGCGTGAAATGCCGCCGCCGGCGCCGAGGACTCCGCCTCGCGGCCAGGAGCTGCGGGATGTTTTGAACTCCAGCCTCGCGACGATGCGCGGGCTCGAGACCCGACACTCCGGACCACAGCCGCCGGTAACAGACCTCGTCCCGATTCAGCAGCTGCTCTACCGCGGACAGAGCGCAATCGAGCGCGCCGCCGAGATTCGTCGCGCCCTCAAGAAGAGTGGAACTCCGCCGACACGCGCGCTCGTGGACGAGCTCGTCGATCTGGTGGAGCTCGCGTCGGCAGAGTAGCCGTTGCGACCCGGATGGCGCGCCGCACTCGGAGCAGTGCTGAGCGCCGCGCTCATCTACTGGACGCTCCACGGAATCTCGCCGGCTGAAGTAGCGCACAGACTCTCGGAAGCCGATCCCCTGCTCTTCGCCGCGGCGATATTCTGCGCGACGGCGATCTTTGCCCTGCGCGCGCGCAAGTGGCAGACGATACTCGAGCCCGTTGCCGGCAAGCTTCCCTTCGGCCCTCTCTGGCGCGCAACGGCCGTTGGGATGATGGTGAACAACGTCGTGCCAGCCCGCGCGGGCGAGATTGCGAGAGCGTACGCGCTGACAAAGGAAGCACCCGTGCCCTTCTCCACATCGCTTGCCTCCCTGGCGGTTGATCGACTCTTCGACGCGATCGTGCTCCTCCTTCTCGCGGCGGCGGCGCTGCTCGATCCCGCGCTTTCCAGTGTCGATACGCTGGCCGGTCGGCCATTCACCGCATTCGCGACCGGCGCGGGCACAGTCGTCGTCCTTCTGCTCCTCGCGCTCTACTCTCTCGTCTTCTTTCCGAAGCAGCTTCTTCGACTGTTCGAGCTGTTCGCGCGGCGGGTCTCGCCGGCGATTGAACAGCGGGGACGCAAAGTGCTGGAGACTTTCGTCCATGGGCTGAGCGTGCTGCGGAGTCCGGGACGGTTCGCGGCCGTGTTCGGATGGACGCTCGCTCACTGGCTGCTCAACGCGCTCGGCTTCTGGCTTTCATTCAAGGCTGTTGGAATCACTGCTCCGTTATCCGCCGCGCTCTTTCTCCAGGCGTTCATCGCGCTGGGCACCGCGGTTCCGGCGCTTCCCGGATTCTTCGGGGTGTTCGAGTACATGTCGGTGCAGGGACTCGCGGTGTACGGAGTGGGCCAGCAACAGGCAGCGACGTGGGCGATCGGATATCACCTCTTCTCCTTCATCCCGATCACGGTGATCGGAGCCCTCTACTTCGCGCGGCTTGGCGTGAGGCTTCGCGATCTCCAGCCGGCGCCGGAGGGGGCGGGATGATCGCGCGAGGGGGGAGAACTCTCGCGCAGGCGAAGATCAATCTCTCGCTGCGGGTTCTCAACAAGGAGCCGGATGGTTTTCATTCGATCGAGACGGTTTTTCTGAGGCTCGATCTGGGCGACGATGTGCGACTGCACATCAGGGCGAAGGCGCGTACGCTGCGATGTGGCGTGATGCGTGATCAGCCGCAGGAAGAAAACCTCGCCTATCGGGCCGCGGCGCTTTATGCCGAGGAAACGGGGTGGCCGGGCGGGTTCGAGATCGTGATAAAGAAGCGGATTCCCATCGGTGGCGGGCTTGGCGGCGGTAGCGCCGATGCCGCGGCGGTCCTTCGCATTCTGAATACGATCGCTCTGCATCCCCTTGAGGCCGACGCGCTACACGACCTGGCGAGTCGTCTCGGATCGGACGTTCCATTCCTCGCCACGGATTTCGTGATGGCACTCGGCTGGGGGCGCGGTGAAAAACTCCTGGAGCTCGAGCCTCTGGCGTCGAGAGATGTTCAGCTTTTTTTCCCGCCCTTCGGCATCGATACCGGCGAGGCGTACGCGCTCCTGGACGCATCGCGTAGCGCCCGTCCGCGGGCCATTCCGGAGTTGACGGCCGACATGTTTGGGGACTGGGTATCGGCGGCGAAAAGGTCGGTCAACGATTTCGAGGCGGTGATCAGACCCCGGTTTCCCGTGATCGATACGCTGCTGGCGCGCGGCGACCGGCACGGACTGTTTTATAGAATGAGCGGGTCCGGGTCGACCGTCTTCAAGGTGCCAGGCATATACACACGACACGTGGACCGCAACCCGGATTTGCCTCCGTTGCAGGTTCCGGAGGGCACGAAGGTCATCGTAACCCGTACCGCCGAGAGCGTTGTCCCTGTGGAGCTTCTGGACTAGCTTTCGCTTCCCGCTGCCCCTTCGTCCAATGGCAGGACATCGGTCTTTGGATCCGGTAATGGTGGTTCGAATCCACCAGGGGCAATTGATCCAGGTCCTTTGCCCACTTAACTTGTAAGGCTGCAT
>JBGPHO010000290.1:0-3588 GCA_041484425.1 Gemmatimonadaceae bacterium | reverse complement strand
GCAAAACACCTTCTCGAGCGTGGACGCCCCAAAGGCGAAGCAGGGCGCATCGCGCTTCCAATCGCCGGTGACGATCCCAAGGCAAAGGAAGTGGTGCTGCGTCTGCTGGATGATCTGGGATTCGACGGCGTCGACGCCGGCGCCCTCGATGAGTCGTGGCGGCAGCAGCCAGGCACTCCGGTGTACGGAACTGATTTCGACGCCGGTGGGGTGCGGCGCGCATTGTTGAACGCCCGTAAGGAACGTTTGCCCGAATTTCGTGCCGTGGTGAAAGGCCCCGCGTCCGTCAAATCCTGACAAGCGTCAGGTCACACGAGCGTATCTTCGCCAACGGTCAGCAGCGCCTCGTCCAAAACGCGCGTCTCGCGTTCCAGGTCAGCGAAGCGCGCTTCTACATCTTCAGTGCTTCCTCGACGTCCCATGAGCTCGAGCGCGTGCGCCGCCCGCACCGCGCCATCCGCGCTGAAATTCCCGCAAGCGCCCCTGAATCCGTGCGCGGCGCGCTCCAACCCAGGAGAATCGCCCGTCGCGACGCAGTGGCGAATTTCGGCAAGAGCGCCAGGAATCTCCGCGCGGAGGATCTGCGCCAGCTCGATCAACAAACTCCGGTCTCCGTCGACGCGAGCCAACACGTCTTGCAAGTCGAAGGCTGGCTCGGCAAGCGGGGCGACGATGGTCGGCTCCGGCGTCGTCATTGCCGCGATGCCAGTGAGCGAGTCGATGAGCGCAAAGAGCTCCTTGGCGTTCACCGGCTTTGACAGATATCCATCCGTCCCCGCGGCAAGACAGGCCTCGCGGTCGCCCTTCATCGCGTGCGCCGTCAGCGCGATGATCGGCACGTGGTCGCCCGTCACCTTCTCGATCTTGCGAATGGCGCCCGTTGCCTCAAGGCCGTCCATTACCGGCATCTGCACATCCATCAGAACGATGTCGAATGCGCCCTCAGCGACTGCGGCAACGGCCTCGCGTCCATTACCGACGGTGACCACGGTGTGACCGCGCTTGCCGAGCAGCGCGGTCACGAGCTGCGTGTTCACGGCGTTATCCTCCGCCAAAAGGATGCGCAATGATCGACGCGCTTCGTTGAGGGTGTGCCGTGTCACCAGAACCTTATGATCGGGCGGACTACCCATCCCCTCGAGCACCGCGAGGATGGCGTCTAACAGGACGGACTGCCGCACCGGCTTGGTGAGGTAGGAAGCGACGCCCAGCTCGCGGAAGCGGATGGCATCCCCACGATGGCCAACCGACGAGAGCATCATGATCATCGTGGTGGCAAGCTCCGGCCGCTCCTTGATTTTCTCCGCCAATCCAAATCCGTCGAGATCCGGCATCTGAAAGTCGATGAGCGCGAGCGGGAATGGCTTGCCAGTGGCTAGTGCGTGGTTGAGCGCGGCGATCGCCGCAAGACCTCCATCGACTACAGTCGGTCGCATTCCCCAGCCGGTGAGGATTCCCTCGAGAATCCGTCGATTCGTGGCGTTGTCATCCACCACCAGCACGTCGAGCCCGTGAAGGTCCTTCAGCTCGCGGCGGCCCTCCGGAGCCGCGACTTCGACGCCGATCTCGAATGGCAGGTTGACCTGGAACTGCGTCCCGTGTCCGACTTCGCTCTCAACGCTGATCCCTCCGCCCATCAGGGCGGCGAGGCGAGCGGAAATTGTCAGCCCGAGTCCGGTTCCCCCGAAGCGACGCGTGGTTGATGCATCGGCCTGCGTGAACGGCTCGAAAATCCTCCCGTGCTTCTCGCGCGGGATGCCGACGCCGGTATCGGTCACGGTGAAGGTTACGACTACCTGCCGATCCTCGGGGGGCCGGCACTCCGCGCGAATCACTACCTCTCCTGTCTCCGTGAACTTCACGGCGTTGCCAATGAGATTGACCAGGATCTGACGCAGCCGCGACGGGTCGCCCCTGAGTGCCAGCGGAACGTCTGGCGAAATCTGGCAGGCGAGCTCCAGCTCCTTGGCATGAGCGCGCGGCGCCATGGAGCGCAGCGTGTCGTCGATCATGTAGCGCAAATCGAAGTCGATCGTGTCGATGTCGAGCTTGCGCGCCTCGATCTTGGAGAAGTCGAGGATGTCGTTGATGATGTCGAGCAACGCGTCGGCGGACGAACGGACTGTCTCGAGGTACTCACGCTGCTCCGCCGTCAGCTCAGTGCCCAGCGCGAGCTCGGTCATGCCGACAATGCCGTTCATGGGAGTGCGGATTTCGTGACTCATGTTCGCCAGAAACTCGCTCTTGGCGCGGTTGGCCTCCTCGGCCGTGTGCTTCGCGAACCGCAACGCGTCCTCTGCCTCCTTGCGTTGCGTGATGTCGATTATCGTGCCTTCGATGATGCTCGACTCGCCGTTCCCGCTCTCCAGCAGCGTTGCGGTCTCGAGAACCCAGACGGGGCGGCCATCCTGCCCCACCAGCTTGTTCTCAAAGTCCGAGAGGCTATTCTCGGTCATGAGCCGTGTTACGAACTCGCCCCGATCCGCGGCCGTTGAATAGTGTTCTACCATGGATTTGGCCAGGCACTCCTGACGAGACGCGTACCCGAGAATGCCGGCAAACGCGGCGTTGCAGTCGAGCAGCCGGCCGTCGAGGGTGGTCTGGTAGATTCCTGAGGGGCTACGCTCGAAGAAGCGTCGATATCGCTCCTCGCTGGCGCGGAGCTGCGTTGACTGGGCCGACATGCGCCGAGCGAGCACAGACGTCACCGACGAAAACATCAGCGCCGCCAGAGTGACGAGGATGATGCCGGTGATTCCCAACGAGGAGATCGCCACGGAGTGTGATAAGTCCACGCCCAGATTGGACGGAATGAACGTGGCGGCGGCCATTCCGGTGTAGTGCATCGCGACGACGGCCAGACCCATGACGCCGGCACTGGCGATTTTGAGCGGCGCAATCTCGCGCGTCTCACTCCGGAATCGAAACGCCAGCCACATCGCCACCAGAGACACGACGACCGCGATCACGACCGACAGCGCCACGATGGCGTAGTTCCACAGCATCATCGCGTGCAGCCGCATCGCTGCCATACCGATGTAGTGCATGGAGGCGATACCTCCGCCCATCACGCCGCTGGCGGCGATGGAACCCGGCCAGCTCCATTGTGCGCGGCTCGCAACGACCAGTGCAACCCCAGAGGCAAACATCGCGGCGACTAGCGAGAGGAATACGGTCGGCACGTCGTAGAACACCGAGACGGGAAGGCCAAACGCCAGCATCCCGATGTAGTGCATCGACCAAATGCCGAGGCCCATGCTCGCGGCGCCACCGATGAGCCAGGTGGCGCGCATCCGGCCCACTGTCGCCGTCGCCCGGCCGGCAACGTCGAGCGCCGTGTAGGATGCGCAGACCGCTATCAGCACCGACAACGCCACCAGCCAGTAGTTCATGGTGCTGGTCATCGCACGCCCTCTTCCATGCCGGTCTCGCACAGCTCCGCGCGGATGCGCTCCACGTCAACGTGAGCCAGGTGTTGTTCAATTGTCGATTTCTGAGCCCCGGATGCGGGCGGCGGCTTGATCATTATGGCGAGGCCGAAATGGGAGGCGTCGCCAGCAGCGCTGAGAGGATCCGCCGGGAATCTGG
>JBGPHO010000289.1:0-3603 GCA_041484425.1 Gemmatimonadaceae bacterium | reverse complement strand
GGTCGAAGCCTTTGAGGTTATGCTGCCGGGCGCCGCGGATGACGATACTGTCTTTCACATCCCAAATCTAAGCGAGGCCCCGAAGATTTGCCGAATCTGCCTGCGGCGTCGGGGCAGTCCGGTGGGTCGATTACAATCGCCTGACGATGCGACCGAGGAGGAGAAGGACTATGGCGCCGACGGTGGCGATGCCGATCGAGCGGAAGTCAAACTCGCCGGCCATCACCGTCCCCCAGCCGAAGAATCGCGTTCCGAGCCAGCCACCGATGAAGGCGCCGACGATTCCGAGGAGAATGGTGATAATGCATCCCGAAGGGTCCCGCCCTGGCACCAGAAACTTGGCGAGTGTCCCGGCGACGAGGCCGAGAACGATCCAATAGAGCCAGAGCGGCAAACCCTTTACCTGCGTGAAGCTGGTGCCGCGCTACGGAACGCGCGGCGCGCCGCGGCCCTTCGTCGCCATGCGATAGATCCACAGCAGGATGAGCGAGCCGATGACTGCGAGGATGATGCTCTGGATGGAGAATCCATTTAAGGGGGTGCCAGTCAGCATGTTCCCGAGGAAGCCACCGATGAACGCGCCTACGATACCGATGATGATGGTAACGATGATGCCGCCGGGGTCGTTGCCCGGCATGATGGCCTTGGCGATCGCGCCCGCGATCAGACCAAGAACGATCCATGCGAGAATTCCCATCTTCCCTCCAGTATGGGTTTAACGTCAGCCGATAAGACGATCATCGGTGCCAGTGAAAAGTGCAACCCGCGTACCATAAGGTGGGTTACCGTGGCGTCGCACCTTCGACCCGGCTAGGATACGGCTGAATGACTGCTCCCGCAACTCAAACTCACGAAGACGACGTACTGGGCAAGGCATACGACCGCAAGTTGATGGGTCGTTTGCTGATCTACGCGCGCCCGTACCGCGCCCTGATGTACGGCGCATTTGCGCTCCTGTGCGTCGAGGGCGGCGTCCAGGTCGTCGGCCCGTTGCTCACCAGGCGGGTGATTGACGTCGCCGTGCCCGCGCGCGACATGCACGTCGTGGCGGCCTGCACGGCGTTCCTCTTCCTCGCGCTGGTGGCCGAATTCGTCACGTCGTACGGCCAGACCTGGCTCACCAGCCTTCTCGGGCAGCGGGTCATGCGCGACTTGAGGATGGAGATCTTCGAGCACCTGCAGCGGCTCTCGGTGTCGTTCTTCGACCGGAATCCGGCGGGCAGGTTGATCACGCGCGTGACGTCGGACGTCGAGACACTGAATGAGCTCTTCACCTCGGGTGTCGTCTCTGGTCTGGGAGATCTCTTCACACTCGTGGCGATCAGCGTCGCCATGCTGATCATGGATTGGCGCCTCGCATTGGCCTCCTTCGCCGTCATTCCATTTGTGGTGATGGTTTCGGGGCTGTTTCGAAAGGGTGTGCGCGATACCTATCGCGACATCCGGGTGCGTCTCGCGCGCATCAACTCCTTTCTCCAGGAGCGGCTGACGGGAATGCGAATCGTGCAGCTGTTCGGACAGGAGAAGCGCGAAGCCCAGCGCTTCGACGAGCTGAATCGATCGCATCTGGATGCAAACCTCAAATCGATCACGATCTACGCGCTCTACTTCCCGGCGATCGAGCTGCTGACATCGATCGCGCTCGCGATCCTCATCGTCGCGGGAGCGTCGCGCGTCCGCGCGAATCTCCTGAGTGTGGGCACGGTCGCGGCGTTTCTGCAGCTGGTGCGAAGATTCTTCCAACCGCTCCAGGATCTGTCCGAGAAGTACAACATCCTCCAGACCGCGATGGCGAGCTCGGAGCGAATATTCACGCTCCTCGACACGGTGCCGAGCGTTCCGGACACGGCGGAGCGCGTTGACGTGGTGAAGAAAAGCAAGGGAGTCGAAGTGGCGTTCGAGGACGTCTGGTTCGCCTACGACATAGCGCATCTCGCAAAGCAGAAGAGCGGCGCACCGCACGAAATCACCCCGGTCGAGTGGGTGCTCAAGGGAGTGAGCTTCACTGCGCGTCCGGGGGAGACTCTCGCCCTCGTCGGGCACACCGGCGCGGGGAAGACGACCATCGTCAACCTGCTCATGCGCTTCTACGATCCGCAGCGCGGGCGGATCACGATCAACGGCGTCGACATTCGGACGATGCCGCTGGACGAGCTGCGCTCGCTGATCGGCTACGTTCAGCAGGACATCTTCCTGTTCGCCGGGGACATCGCGACCAACATCCGGTTGTCGAATCCGCTCAGCGACGAGGACGTCGTGAAGGCGGCGGCGAAAGTCGGCGCGGACCGGATAATACGCGGCTTTCCGCAGGGCTACGGTCAGGTGCTGGGCGAGCGGGGCGCATCGATCAGCGTCGGCGAGCGGCAGCTACTCTCTTTTGCGCGGGCGATCGCCGCGAACGCACCACTCTTGCTGCTGGACGAGGCGACGAGCGCGGTCGACAGCGAGATCGAAGCGGAGATCCACGCGGCGCTCAGCGTGCTGGTGTCGGGGAGAACGACGATCGCGGTGGCGCACCGCCTCAGCACGATTGCAAACGCGGACATGATTCTGGTTCTGCACCATGGCGAGGTAGCCGAGCGGGGGACGCACCGTGAGCTGGTGGAGCGGGGCGGACTCTACGACACGCTCTGGAAACTCCAGGCGGGAGACTCGGAGCCGCTGCTCAAGCGCGCGGGTTGATGCTTGCCGCTCTTTTCGCGGGCCCGTAGTTTGAGGCCGGGAGGGTCCCCTCCATCAACTGAGTCACCCACCAGTTCTTCCATTCCAATGAGCTCCCGCTAGTGCACCTTGCTGTTGCGGCTCGCACTGATGTCGGCCGGATTCGAAAGGGTAACGAAGACTCGCTTCACGCCTCGGCCAACGCGTACCGCGGGCTATTCATAGTCGCGGACGGGATGGGTGGGCACGCGGCCGGGGAAGTCGCGAGCGAGATGGCGGTGGAGATGGTGAGCCACGACCTTTCGGACCTGAACGACCTCGAGGCCCCCGCATCGCACGAGAGGGTCGCCGACGCTCTGCGCGATGCCAACCGCGCCGTATTCGAGCGAACCAGGGTTGAGCGCGACAAGCTGGGCATGGGCAGCACGGTGTCGGCCCTGCTTCTCTCCGAGACGAGATTCATCGTCGGACACGTCGGCGACTCGCGCATCTACATCGTGCGCGACGGTCAGATGCGCCAGCTCACCAGAGACCACTCGCTGGTGCAGGAACAGGTGGACGCCGGACTCCTCACGCCGGAACAGGCGAGGCGCCACCCGCAGAGCAACGTCATCACCCGCTGCATCGGCATGGCCGACGAGATCGAGCCGGATGTGTTCGACGGCGACGTCAGAGTCGGCGATGCATTTCTTCTGGCGAGCGACGGGCTTACGGGAATGGTCGATGATCGGCGCATTCAACAGTTGCTCGTATCCCGCGCCAAGCCGGAGCGGATCGTCGACGCCCTGATCCAGGAAGCCTATGTCAACGGGGGCAACGACAACATCACCGCGGTGGTGGTTCGCGTTCTTACAGCGGAGTCGGCGGGCACGGACCGCGAGGTAACCCCGATTCCCCCCGCGCCCGCGCATGGGTGACGATACCGAGACCGTCGCGGGAATC
>JBGPHO010000288.1:0-3634 GCA_041484425.1 Gemmatimonadaceae bacterium | reverse complement strand
GGTCTTCTTCCCGCCGATGTGGTGATACTCAATCCCCCGCGCGCTGGAGTGGACTCGCGCGTGACCGACACACTCGAGGCGGAAGTGGGGCACGTTCGCGGCGTGATCTACGTGAGCTGCAATCCGGCGACGCTGGCTCGCGACCTCTCGCGTCTTCCGAGCTACAGAATCGAGTCGGTGCACGCGTTCGACATGTTTCCTCAAACGGCACACGTCGAAACGGTCTGCGACCTGCGTCCCGCTGGAGAGTCGGCTTGAAATACGTCGTGCAGCTCAACGACCAGCGCAAAACGGTTTCGATAGAGCCGGAAGGCGTTCGCTACGAAGACGAGGGGCCGGTGCACGCCGAGCTTTCCGACATCGAGGGAAGCCCGGTGCGAATGGTCAAGCTGGGAACCCACGTCTATCGAGTTGTCGTCGAGAAGGGGCAGGGGCGGGGGAATTATTCGCTCTGGGTGGACGGCCATCGGTTCGAGACCGAGGCGCTCGACGAGCGAACCCGCTCCATCCGCGATCTCTCCGCCGCGCGCGCCGGCCCATCAGGGCCAGCCCCGATCATCGCTCCGATGCCGGGCCTGATCGTGCGCGTCAACGTAAGCGTTGGCGACAGGGTCGAAGCGGGCCAGGGCCTGGTCGTGATGGAGGCGATGAAGATGGAAAACGAGTTGCGGACAACTGCTGCCGGGACCGTGAGAAGCGTTGAAGTTTCTCCCGGAACGGCGGTGGAGAAGGGCGCTCTGCTCGTCGCGCTCGAATAGAAGGAAACAGGCGCGACGCCAGGACTTCGCTATTGCGCTCCAAACAAGTCGACCTAGCTTGGCGATTCGCTGGCCGAGCGATGGACACCACCCGCCCATGTGCTTCCCACCGTGCCGGCGAACGAGAACAGGAGGGTCACGCTATGAAGACGCTGGCTCGCACCACTCTGCTGCTCACCGTCGTTTCCGCTTTTCCGGCCGCCGGGCAGAACGCTCCCATGAATGGTCCTCCGCCCGTGCTCCTGATACAGCGCGAGCTTGTCAAACCCGGGAAAGGCCCGGCCCACAACAAGTGGGAAGCGGGATGGCCCGCCGCGTTCGCAAAGGCGAACTATCCAACTAACTACATCGGGATGAACGCGGTGTCGGGGATCAACGAGGCTTGGTTCCTCGTCGGATTCCCTTCGTTCGATGCGATGGAGAAGGACCAGGCTCGCATGGACGCCAATGCACCGCTCACCGCCGAATTGAGGCGACTCGGTGCCGGCGAATCCGATTTCCTCGAGAATACGCGTGCCGTCCTGGCCGCGTACGTCCCGAGCGCGAGCTACAAGCCCAACGTCGACATAGCGAAGATGCGGTATTTCGAGATTGTGACGTACGCTATGAAGCCTGGACATGATGACGACTTCATCAAGGCGGCGGGGTTGGTCCGTGACGGCTACACGAAAGCTGGTGTCGATCAGCCCTGGGCGATCTATAGGGTAGTGAGCGGAGCGCCGGGGGGTACGTATTACATTTTTCTGCCAATGCGCGATCTCTCGACTCTGGATAAAGTTGCCGCAAACGACGAGGCCATGAGCCGCGCGCTGGGACCAGACCAGATGAATGCGCTCAACCGGCTGGTATTGGACGGAGTTGCGACCGGTCAGTCGCAGATCTTCGCATTCAATCCGAAGATCAGTTACGCCAGCAAAGAGATGAAAGCCGCAGATCCTTTCTGGCGATAGGCTGGCAAAATCGGGCCATTTTGGCCGACTAGTGACCCGATCGTAGGATTACATTTGAGGTGAAAATGCGGAGGGTTGCACGATTCGCGGCCCTCCGCATTTCTGCGCCCGCGCGCGGTTGACACGCCCTACTAGTCCGGATACCTTAAAAGGCTGTCGCAAAACCACTTAGTGGCAATTAACCGCTTGGAACCCTACTCGACCAAAAGGGGGCCGGCACTTACTTATCGTTCCGCTTCACATGAAGACCTACTCCGCGACCCCGCGGGATATCGAGCACCAGTGGTATATCGTCGACGCCGAAGGTCAGATCCTCGGCCGTCTGGCGACCGAGGTCGCGAAGATCATCCGTGGCAAGCACAAGCCCATGTTCACGCCCCACATGGATACGGGCGACAACGTCATCGTCATCAACGCTGCCAAGGTCCGCGTCACCGGCAAGAAGGCGGAGCAGAAGCGTTATTTCAGACACACGGGGTACATGGGCCACGAGCGGTTCACGCCGTTCGAGATGATGATCTCCAAGCACCCCGAGCGCGTGATCGAGAAGGCGGTCTACGGAATGCTGCCAAAGACGGCTCTCGGACGCGGCAAGCTCCGCAACAAGCTCAGGGTGTTCGCCGATGCGAAGCACACCCATGCGGCTCAGCAGCCGAAAGTGCTCGTCCTCAACAAGAAGAGTGAGAAGTAATGTCCGATACCATGCACACGATCGGACGGCGCAAGGAAGCCGTCTGCCGTCTCTACATCAAGCCGGGATCCGGCAAGTGGTCAGTGAACGGACGCACGCTGGGAGATTATTTCCCGCGGCCCGCGCACGTCTCCGCCATCCAGCAGCCGTTCACGATCACCGATACGCTTGGCCGCTATGATGTGAAGGCGAAGGTCGAAGGTGGCGGGCTTACCGGCCAGGCAGGGGCGCTCCGCCTCGCCGTCGCCCGTGCGCTAGTAAGAATGGATGAATCGCACCGCCGGAAGCTCCGCGACCTGGCGCTGCTGACACGCGATGCAAGAGCGGTCGAGCGCAAAAAGCCCGGCCGTCCGAAAGCAAGAAAGAAGTTCCAGTTCTCGAAGCGTTAACCCCGAAGGAATCACTATTTAATGGCTCAGCCAAACCTGGAGCAGCTACTCGAAGCCGGTGTCCACTTCGGACACCAGACCCGCCGGTGGAACCCGAAGATGCGTCGTTTCATCTTCGCGGAGAGAAACGGCATTCACATAATCGATCTGCAGAAGACGCTGCGTCAGCTGGAGCTGGCGCAGAAGCTCGCGCGCGAAGTGATCCTCCGCGGTGACAACGTCCTCTTCGTCTGCACCAAGCGACAGCTCGTCAACATCGTGAAGAGCGAGGCCGAGCGCTGCGGAGCGATGTACGTGACCGAGAGATGGCTGGGCGGACTGCTCACCAACTTCCAGACGGTGAAGAAGCAGGTTCGCCGCCTCAAGGAGCTCGAGGCGGGCAGCGAGGCCGGTGGTGATTTCGAGAACTACACCAAGAAAGAGCAGCTGATGATGGGTCGTCAGCGCGACAAGCTTGCGAAGAATCTTTCCGGCATCAAGAACCTGACGCGCCTTCCCGGCCTCATGTTCGTGATCGACTCCAAGAAGGAGCGGATCGCGGTCAACGAAGCCAACAAGCTGCAGATCCCGCTCATCGCGCTCGTCGACACGAACGCGGATCCGGATCTGATCACCGTTCCGATCGCGGGCAACGACGACGCGATCCGCTCGGTGGAGCTGATGACCAAGTCGATCGCCGACGCGATCGTCGAGGCCCGCCGCGAAGCGCCCGTGCGCGAAGAGGTCGAGGAGGCCGAATCGTACACCTACAGCTCCGATCGCGGTGCCGAGCCGGAAGGCGAAGGCGACAAAAAGAGGAAGAGAAGGCCGCGCAGGCGACGGGCGAAGCCCGAAGCAATTGCCGCG
>JBGPHO010000287.1:0-3635 GCA_041484425.1 Gemmatimonadaceae bacterium | reverse complement strand
AGCGCCAGCACACTCTCCGAACTCTCCTCGCAGCTCGCAGCGGCAGTAGAAACGGCAGGCAACTCCGTGGTCGCGATTCACGCGCGGCGCCGGATACCTTCGAGCGGAATCGTCTGGCGCGACGGGATCATCGTGAGCGCTAGCCACACCGTGAGGCGTGATGACGAGATTCCCGTTACGCTCCCCAACGGAGACTCCGCCGTCGCGACGGTCGCCGGCCGGGACCCGGCGACCGATCTGATCGCGCTCCGCGTCCAGGGGAGCGGCGCGAAATCGCACGTCGCGCCGAGGGCTGATTCCAGCTCGCTGCGCGTCGGGTCGCTCGTTCTCGCCGTCGGACGGCCCGGGCGCAATGTGTCTGCGAGCTTCGGCATCATCAGCGCTGTCGGTGAAGGATGGCGCAGCTGGCAGGGCGCGCGCATCGATCGTGTATTCAGACTCGACTTGTCGGTGTACGATGGCTTTTCCGGCGGACCGCTCGTCGATGCTGCCGGTGCCGTGCTCGGACTCAACAACTCGGCCCTCGCCCGTGGTACTCCGATGGCGCTGCCGGCGAAGGCGGTCGACCGCGTTCTCGACGAGCTGCTCGAGCGCGGTCACGTTCGGCGCCCATTCATCGGGGTCGCGGTCCAACCGGTTGCACTGTCCGCGTCCACGGTGAAACAGCATCAGCTGGGACATGACACCGGACTTCTGGTCGTTTCGATCGCCGACGCGTCGCCGGCTGACAAAGCGGGAGTCCTGCTGGGCGACGTCCTGCTCGAAGCCAACGGACAGTCACTCGCACGTACTGACGATCTGCTCGATGAATTGTCCGGCGTTCAGAACGGCGGTGCGGTGACACTCAAGCTCCTGCGTGGCGGCACGATCAAGACAGTTTCCGTCACTCCGGCCGACCGCGAGGGAGCAGAATGAACAGCTCGATGCTGGGCTCGGCACGAGGCATGTCGTCGAACGTCAACGGACTGGCCGAGCTGCTGCGGCAGACGGTCGTAGAAGTCCGGAGCGGCGAAAGCGGCAGCGGTACGGGAATCATCTGGGGCGGCTCCGGGCTCGTCGTCACGAACGCGCACTGCGTCAGACGCGGCGCGCCACTTCAGGTCGATGCCGGCGGGAAGTGGCGCGAAGCACAGGCACTCGCATACCATCCTCAGCATGACCTCGCGCTTCTCGCGGCGCCATCGGTCAGCGGACCGCTGCTCGAGCTTCGCGACCCGGAGTCGCTCCGAGCCGGGGAGCTGGTATTCGCGCACGGGCACCCGCTCGGGATTCGTGATGCGCTGGCGATGGGCGTCGTGCACACCGTCGCGCGTGATCGGGCAAGATCCCCACGCTGGATCGTCGCGGATGTCCGGCTCGCACCGGGCAACTCCGGCGGCCCGCTTGTCGACGCCGAGGGGCGGCTCGTCGGAATTAACAGCATGGTGGTCAATGGACTCGGAGTCGCGGTGCCGGCGTCGCTGGTCCAGCAATTCGTGGAGCGCGCACTCTCGCAGCGCGCAGCGTAACAACGGCGCGCGACGATGACGCGCATCGCGATCGTCGCAACATCGGAGAAGCTGCGCTCGTCACTCGCGGCAGCCCTGAGGGCGAGCGAGGAGTTCGAGGTCGTAGGCGTTGCGGCATCAAGCGCGGGCGTTCCACCATCCGCTGATATCGTTCTGTTCGCCCGGGGTGGAGAAGACTCAGCCCTCACCCCACGATCCACGAGCGGCGGAGCGGTGGTCGGCACAGTCCTCAGCAATCGTGAGCGCGAGATTCTCGCGCTTCTCGCCGACGGCCTGGTGAACAAGCAGATCGCCGCGCGACTTGGCATCTCCACCAACACGGTGAAAACTCACCTGGAGCTTCTGTTCGACAAGCTTGGGGTGACGACGCGTGCCGAGGCCGTGGCCACCGGAGTCAGGCGCGGCCTGTTGCTGCTTTGAGGCACGACGCTTGATGATGTCGTGATACTAAGCCAATCTATTTGCTAACCTGACGGGGACGCGCATGACGGACGTGCCAATCGAAGCACAGCTGCTGGATCACGAGAAGCAGTACTGGCAGGCGATCAAGGACAGGGACGTGCAGGCGGCAATGCGGCTGACCGACGACCCTTGCATCGTGACCGGCGCCCAGGGTGTCGCGCGAATCACGCGCCAGGCTTTCGCTGGAATGTTGCAGGCCGGCGGCTGGACGCTCCACTCGTTCACGCTCAGCGATGTGCAGATCCGGGTCCTGAGCGAGGACGCGGCGATCGTCGCCTACAAGGTCAATGAATCGTTGACGGTAGACGGAAAACCGCTGACGCTCGAGGCTGCCGACTCGTCCACCTGGGTGCGCCGCGAGGGGCAATGGATGTGCGCGCTGCACACGGAAGCGCTCTCTGGCGATCCGTTCGGCAGGGACCGGATGCCCATGGCTCCAAAGAGGTTTTAGTGCGGCCTATCTCGGCGACAATCCGTCGCCGAGATTCACCTCGTCAGGGTGTGGCTCCCGCTTTCACCGGCAGCTTTCGCTGCTGCCAGTCCTGGTACGATCCGTCGTACAGCTTCACGGGATATCCGAGGTAGCGCGCGATGAAATACGTCATGCTGGCGCGATATCCCACCCAGCAGTAGGTCGCGACGGTATCGCCCGCGTTCAGGCGCGCCGAGTAGAGCCGCTGCAGTTCGGCCCGATCCTTCAGCAGCGGCGAATCTCCGTCGCGGAACAACTGCTCCCACTGCAGCTGCCGCGCGCCGGGAATATGACCCGCGCTCGGCATTCCGTGCCGCTCGCCCGCTCCGACGTACTCGCCATCGGTTCGGGTATCGATCAGGGAGACGCCCGACTTGCCGAGGTGCGCGGTGATCCAGTCAGCGGTGGCGATTTTCTCCGGATGCACCTGCACGGTGAGATGGCCGCGAGCGAAAGTCGGCACATCGCGCGTTACCGGACGACCCTCGGCGCGCCACTGCTGGAGGCCGCCGTCGAGCATCGCGAATCGCTGATGTCCGATGTAGTCGAGCGTGAAAAGAGCGCGTGAGGCCATCGGGCCATCGCCGGCGTACACGATCACGCGTGATTGATCGGACACACCCAGCTTCTCGAACGCATCGCGAATCTGATCTGGTGACGACACCTCGGATCCGAGCCCGCCGCGCGACGTCACGATGTCCATGTAGGAAAGGGCGCGCGCGCCTGGTATGTGACCTTCGTTGTAGGAGTCGTCGTGCTCGACCTGGATCACGACGATGGACGGATCGTTGAGATGCGAAGCCAGCCATGCGGTTGAGACTACAAGCGGCTCGTCTGGAGCTGGGGCTCGTGTGGCAGCAACGAGGGCGCCGGTTAGCGCAGTCGCAATGACGATGATGCCGAGAGAGCGAGAGAAACGCATCGAAAACTCCTGCAAGTGATTGGCGAGATCAGGACCGACCACACGATGATGGCGGGACACCGTGCCCGCGAGTGGCAAAACTGCCGGTATGCGATAGGTTTCTGCCATGCCCCGTCAGCACAACGTCGCGGTTCTCGTTCTTCCCTCGGTCGTTCCCTTCGATCTTGGCGTCCCCGTTCAGGTTTTTGGATATCCCCGAGCCGACCTGGGAGCAAAGAGGTACTCGATGACTCTGTGCGCGATCAAGCCCGGGCGTGTCAAGACCTCGATT
>JBGPHO010000286.1:0-3635 GCA_041484425.1 Gemmatimonadaceae bacterium | reverse complement strand
GCCATCGTCCCGTTGTACATCTCCATCATTGTCTCGAGCTCGTCCTGCGAGTAATCGTCCTCGTCGTAGAGCTCGGGTCTGAGGTTGGCAAGCGGACGCAGCTGCGCCTTCTGCAGATCACGCTTCTCGCGCGCGGTCAGCGTCGTGCCGGTTTGGGTGGTGGTGCCGTTGGATGTGTCTATCATGTTGCTGGTTAAAGGGTTGAGTGCGTTCGAATCAAGCCTTTAAATGTAGATTGTTTCAGGGGCCGGGTCAACTTGGCGATGCTGCGGAGTCCGGGATGGACGCGCAATCCTCTGATCACGAGGATACCGAGGCAGGTCGCCGGGAGCTTTTCCGGTGGTGTTCCAGAACGCGCACAGCTGGTTCAACGTGCCCAACCAGGCTCATTACGATGCGCGTGAACGCTTGCTCCGCGAGCTATTACGCCTGTATGAAAGCTCCCGGCCAATAGCGTCGTTAGCCGTGGGCTCCCTGCTTCGGTTAAGTGGATGCCAGCCCCGCGCCGAGATCCCGCCCCGGCGTTTGTCTACATGATGCGCTTGGTCAGCAGGAGAATCAGCTCCTCGTCGGTGAGCCCCTCGAGTGCTCCAACCGGAAGGTCCATGGCGACTTCGCTTCCATCGTCGCACTTGAACGCGACCGTCACGCTCGCGGGCCTCAAGCGGCGATCGGGAAGCCCCCCGGGCCGCTCGCTTTCGAACGCACGCCAATCAATCCCCGAGCGATCACTAAAACGACGCATTCGCCAACATCCTCCGGGTTTCTCCCTCTTTGACGGGGCGAGAGAGACACCACACCGGCTACCCCGAGCCCTGCCTGGTTAGAGTCACAATCTGTTCCACTTGCTCCTGCTGAGTCAGGCCGGTCGTGTCGATTACGACGGAATCGGCGGCTGGAACGGTCTGGCCGGCGTCCCGGGCGTCCCGTTCGGTGATCCGTATCGTCTCGTCGTCGAGCATTTGGTGTGAAGTCGGCGTCCCCCGCTGGCGCAACCGCCTGGCTGCGCGCTCGCGCGAGTCGGCGACGAGGAAGATCTTGAGGTCGGCGTCGGGAAAGACCACGGTACCCATGTCGCGCCCGTCGACTACGACGTCCCGCGATTTCGCGGCGTCCCGAACCCTCTCGTTTACCCACTCTCGAACGCGGGGCATCTGCGCGACACGCGACACGTTGTCCGTCACCTCCGCTCCCCGGATCTCGTCTTCGATCGCTCGACCCTCGAGCACCGGATAAAACGAGGTTCGAGCCGCGCGCAGCTGGACTGGCTGGGCCGCATCGAGGACACGCTGCTCGGTCCACTTCGACGCGTCGCGCTCCACGCGCAGCATCGCGGCCGTTGCGGCGCGATAGAGAGAGCCCGAATCCACATGCAGATAACCCAGCTTCTCCGCCACCATCTGCGCCGTGGAAGACTTTCCGGACGCGGCTGGCCCGTCAATCGCGATTACGAATGTCCGTCGCGTCATGCCGCCACTCGGCGAAGATCTTCCCAAAAGTGCGGATAGGAGACGGCGACGCACTCGCGGTTCGTCACAGTGATGTGATTTCCTGAAGCCGCGGAGAGGATGCCAAATGCCATCGCAATGCGGTGATCGCCCCGCGGATCGATCGTGCCGGACAACGCCCGGCGCGACGCGTGGACGCGCAGTCCATCGGGAAGCTCCTCCGCCTCCGCTCCCACCGCGCGAAGGTTTTGCACCACCGCGCTGATGCGATCGCTCTCCTTTACCCGCAGCTCAGCCGCGCCCGTGATCTCGAGCTCGACTCCCGCACCCGCCGCCATGCAGGCGAGCAGCGGCAGCTCGTCGATGAGCGACGGAACCTCGGCCTCCACAATCCTGGCGCTCCTGAGGGAAGCCGGGCGAACCCGCAGCGAGCCGATCTCTTCGCCGCCACTGCTCGCGCTGGCCGTCTTGTCAAACTGCGCTCCCATCCGCGCCATCGCCGCGAGAAAGCCGGTGCGGGTAGGATTGAGACATACGTCAGTCAGCGTCAGCTCTCCACTGCCGGCAAGTGATGCAAGCGCCACGAAAAAAGCCGCCGACGATGGGTCCGCGGGCACATCAATCTCGAGCGCGGCGAGCCGGCGCGCTGGTCTCAGACAGACCTGATTTCCATCAGTTTCCACGTCGGCGCCCATAGCGCGCATCATTCGCTCGGTGTGGTCGCGCGATGGCGATTTTTCCGTCACGCGAACCTCGACCTCGGACACGAGACCAGCGAGCAGAATGGCGCTCTTCACCTGTGCGCTCGAGGCACGCGTGTCCCAGTCGATGCTTCTCAGATCGGCGCCGCGCACGGTCATTGGCAGTCCATCGCCGTGCTCGAAGTCGAACTTCGCTCCCATGTAGGTGAGCGGTTCCGCGATGCGCTTCATTGGGCGCCGGCTCAGGCTGGCATCGCCCTCGAAGCGCGCCGTGAAGGGATGAGCCGCCACCACGCCGGCGAGAAGGCGTGTGGTGGTGCCGCTGTTGGCGCAGTCGAGCGCGCGGCGTGGCGCCAGAAGTCCGCGGATGCCGGAGCCTTTCACTCGCATCTCGCCCGCCAGCGGGGGAATCGCCGCTCCAAGGGCGCGGAGCACTTCGGCCGTGGCGCGGACGTCCTCCGAGTCGAGAATCCCGCGAACGCGCGACTCGCCATCCGCCAGTGATGCGAGAATCAGCGAGCGATGCGAGATCGACTTGTCGCCCGGCACGCGAATGGTGCCGGACACCTTCAGCGGAGCCAAGATTCGAGCGCCGTAGCCGCGTCTGTTTTCTCGTCGCGATACTTCACGATCACGGGAGTCTGTAGCGAAATGCCCTGACTCTGACCCCATTCGCCCTTCACCGCGCGCGCGCCCGGGACGACGACCGCGTTCTCCGGAATCACGAGCGGCTTCCCGTTCTCGGCGCGGTGAACAGTCTCTCGTTCGAGATCATAGACGGGTGTGCCCCTCGTGAGAACGACTCCGGCCCCGATCACGGCCCGCTTGCGCACGACCGTTCCTTCGTAGATCCCGCAATTGCCGCCGACGACGACATCATCCTCAACCACGACTGGAGATGCGTTCACCGGCTCGAGAACGCCGCCAAGCTGCGCTGCCGCGCTTAGGTGGACCCGCTCGCCGACCTGGGCACATGAGCCGACCAGCGCGTGAGAGTCGATCATCGTACCCGATCCGATGTGCGCGCCGACGTTTATGTACATGGGTGGCATGCACACGACGCCGCTCGCGACGTAGGCGCCGCGCCTGATGCTCGACCCACCGGGCACGATTCGAACGCCATCGGCCAGTGTCAACGGCCGTGGCGGATACGTGTCCTTGTCGAAGAAAGGGAGAAAGGCGTCGCCATCGGATGACCGGATCGACATGTCGATCATCCCGCCAACACGAAAGCCGAGGAGGATTCCGCGCTTGACCCACAAGACGGCGCGCCACTCGCCCGACGCCGGATCCTTTTCCGCCGCTCTGACGGTTCCCGCCTCGAGCGCGTCGAGCAATCGTCTGACGACGGTGCGCGCGTCGTCCGGGAGCTGAACACCGGCAGGTATGGATGCGAGCGCATCGACGCGCTTCTCGATTTCACGAATGTCGGGCACGGTCACGCCGTGAGTGCGCCTACAGATACGAGCGCGGCCCGCACCGTCGG
>JBGPHO010000285.1:0-3636 GCA_041484425.1 Gemmatimonadaceae bacterium | reverse complement strand
GTAGGAACTGCGGCCGACGACCAGCGCCGAGTAGTCCTTCCATTTGTCGGGGTAGCCGACTTTGGGATAGACTGTGGAGAGTTTTTGAAGCGCTCTCGCCTTGGTGGAGTCGCTCATCCAGTCGAGCTTGTTGATGCGCTCGCGGTACGCCGTGCGAATCGCTTCGACCATGTCGGCGTATCGTTGTTTGGCGACGGGCGGGAAATACTCCTTCACGAAGATCCTTCCCAGCACCATCCCCATCGCATCGCCCTCGGCATCGAGGACGCGCTTCCAGCGCAGCCGCGGCTCTTTCTGGCCATTTAGTACGCGGTTGTAAAAGCTGAACCGCTCGGCGTACACCGCGCTGCTCAGATAGGGCGCATAGCCGGTTATGAGTTGATAGCGCAGGTAGTCCTGAAGCACCGGCACCGGTGTCGACTGAACCAGCGTCTGCAAGGCCGTGAAGAATTCCGGTTGACCGACGACGACGGAATCCGGACGAAGATTCCACACGGCGAGCCGGTCGGCCCATCCGATCGACGGAGTGTACTTCGACGTCAGCTGGCCCGTCGTCATCTTGTTGTAATTCGCCACCGGATCGCGGAGGTCCTCGAGCTTGCGCGAGGCTTTGGCGAGAGATGTCTCGAACGCCATAACGTTCGCGGCCGCCGTTTTCGCGCCGGCGTCGTCGCGGCCGAGCATTTTGAGAGTGCGGGCAATGTGCGCGACGTACTCCTCGCGAATGTGCGCGACCCCCGTATCGGGATTGACGTAGAAGTCGCGGTCTGGAAGTCCCAACCCTCCCTGACTCAGGTGCACCGACATCAGGTCGCTCTTCCTCTCATCCTGATAGACGCCGAAGTTGAAGAACGATCCGATCTGAAGCGGGTTCTCCGCGAACGCGACGTCGAGCGCATCGTTGGCGTTCCGGATCGCGGCGATGCGAGCCAGCTCCCCGTCGAGCGGGTGAATACCGAGCTGCTCCGCCTTGGCGGTGTCCATCGCGGTCGCCCAGAAGTCTCCGATCTTTTGCTGATCGCTACCCGGTGCCGCAGAAGCAGCCGCCGACTGCTCGTTGATGCTGCGGAGATTGAGGTACAGCTGCTCGCGCACGACGTTGCCGATTCCCCACGCCGCCTCGGTGTTGGGAATTGGATTGCGCTTCAACCAGCCGCCGTTCGCGTACTGGAAGAAATCCTGGCCGGGGTTCATCGATGGGTCGAGGTTGGCCTGGATGAGGTCCGTCTGCGCAGGCGGGTTAGTGGTCGTGACAGACGGACTGCATGCAGCGATCAAGGCCACCGCGGACACGCACACGATCTTACGGGAGAGTTTCATGGTTTTGGATGCAAGAGATGGAGGTTCTGGTGCGTCTTGCCTCGGCCATTCACAGAACTGAAGCAAGGAGCGGTCAGAGGCCCAGCTGATCGCCATAAGCTATTCCGTCGGAGTCGGGGGCGCACACCTCGTATTAGACATCCCTATCGACAAATTCGACGGTCAACTGGGAAAAGTGATGGAGGCGCGCACCATCCCCAGCGCCCGGAAGTGATTGCGCCAGTATGAAAGCTCCCAGCGATCAGCAAGTTACCCGACGGCTCCCTGCTTCAGTATTCGATGGCCTTCGGAAATGCCCCGATCCTCCAGTTGGCCCAACTTGCTCGCGACGTCCCCCAGAGTGCGCATCAGTTTCTGGTCCTCCCGCGTGAACTCCACCGAGAACTCGTCCTCGACCGCCATCATGAAAACGACGAGATCGAGCGAATCCACGCCCATCTCCACGAGTGAAGCGTCGAGCCGGATTTCCGATTCCTGCCGGCCAAGTGAGTCGGCGGCAACTCGGCACAGACGGCCCTCGATCGAAGCGGACGCTCTTCTCTTTGGCCCGGCGACCTGCTCGAAGCAATTGGCGTACTGTTTGAGCTCGCCGTACACCTGCTCGTCGATCCCTTGAAAACGATTGAGCATCTCTCGCACAACCAGTTCACCATGAACCGTCGCGTAGGTGTCGAGACGATCTTTCACCCACCGGATGTGACCTACCTCCTCGTCGATGAGCAGTTGCAATGTCTTCGCGACCTCCGGATGCGTACCCGGCCACGCGAGGTGCGCCTTAAAGTGCCGCACGACTCGTCGCTCGAAGATCTGGGTCAGCGCCAGAACCTCGAGTAGGTTGGACGGATTGCCGACCGCCGCGTGGTAGCGCGACTGGTATGTTTCGCTCACGCGCCGAGGAGTTCCGCCAACTTTCAGAATCGCCTCCGTCCAGGCCCAGGCGTGACGTGCCTCTTCCGCGCAATGCTCGGTGAGACGCACGCGCAAATCGTCATCGTCGGTCTCGCGCGCGAGGCGGCCCATGAGCAGCGCGCCCGCCAGCTCTGATTCCCGATAGTAGCTGAGCAGCCATAGCTCGTTCTCGCTTATCTGGAGCTGCCTCGGGTATGTGTGCTGCCCGTTCGACGCAGCCACTGTATCAACCATTGCTCAATTCCTCCTCTAGATGCTCCGTAGGCGCGAGGCCGCAGAGCTGTCTTATTTTCCTGTTCATCGCCATTATCGCCTCGAAGTCGTTCTCCTCGGCGAGTGGAATGTCGACCACGTCACTGCCGTAGTGCCGGAAATTCTCCGCCGTGGCGAGAATTTCATCTGCGACCTCGGGATTCGCGGCGATTCTCTTCTTCAGCAGCGCACCCGCGCCGGCGCTGTGCCGCAGCTCGTCCCTGCTCATGTAACCCAGCAGCTCCGCCAGAACCGGCTCGCGTGTTCGCTCACCGAGCCGCCGAAAAAAGTGCGCGGCAAAAAGCTCGGAGCACATGAAGTTGGTGAGGTAGGTGATGATCTCGTCGCGGCGGTAGGTGATTCCGCTCGTCCGTTCCCGCGCGGCGACGAGGGACTGCTCCGACACTCTGGAGGCTTCCTCGCCGACGATGTCGAGATAACGCCTGAGCGCCGTGTAGTGCTTGAGCCCCTCGTATAGCTCGAGGCTCAGGATCGCGGTCGCATCGACGTCGTCCCAAAGCAGCAGCATCAGCCGCGGCGCGAAGGTGGGCAGGTACCCTTCGATCAGGGCCGCATCGCGCAGGCCCGCCAGAATCTCAGGCTCGGCGCGCGCTACATCGCGATCGATTGCCGACCAGGGTATCGTCGCGATCGACCAGGCAGCGGATTCAGCCGCGCGGAGATGCTCTTCGTAGATCACAGCGCTTTCTCCGCAACGGCAAGAGTCTGCAGTCCGACCTGGTCGCGAGTGGTTCGAATATCCGCGAAGCCCGCCGATTGCAGCAGCTCCGTCAGCTGTTCCGTCGAGCGGTAGTGCGTATGCAGCTCCGCGAGCTCGCGGGCCAGATAATCCGAGATCCTGTCGCGGTTCATCGCCGAAGTTATGAACCGACCGCCGCCCCGGAGCGACGCGTGACAGCGCCGATAGAAATCGAGCAGCACATCGTCGGAGAGGAATTCGCCGAACCCAAGTGAGACGATGATGTCCACGCCCTCTGGCAGCGACTGTGGCGCGAGTGCGTCCGCGCATCGGAAATCGAAGGAAGAATGACCTCGAGTGAGGTCGCGTGAGAGATCAAGCGCTGCAGGATCGATGTCGATACCGAGGAATTTGACGCGCCGGTACTGCGCCGGCTCGATCATCCACAGAGTCTC
>JBGPHO010000284.1:0-3641 GCA_041484425.1 Gemmatimonadaceae bacterium | reverse complement strand
GAATCCGACGAATAGTCGGGAACGGGCGGACCGCCGCGCTCCTCCACGTACCGGAGGAACTCGGTCATGTTCGCCTTGATGACGCGCTCGGGCGAGGGTGTCCACAGCGCCTCGCTCATTTTGGGTTCAGACTCTCAGCTCGTGGGAGGATTGAATTCGGCGTGCTGCCCCTGCAGCCACGACTTGTGGTAGTTCTTGTCCTCGATTTCCAGCGCCTGCTTTGCGACCTTGAGCGGACGGAAGCTGTCCATCATCACTGCCAGCTCGTCGGTGTATTTGGCGCCGATGCTCGCCTCGGCGCGCCCGGGATGCGGACCATGTGGAATGCCGTCCGGGTGATGCGTGATGCTGCCGAACTCGATTCCCTTGCGGCTCATGAATTCGCTCGACGCATAGTAGAGCACCTCGTCGGAATCCACGTTGCTGTGATTGTACGGGGCAGGAACCGCCTCCGGATGGAAATCGTAGGGGCGCGGACAGAACGAGCAGACGACGAATCCGTCTCCCTGAAAAGTCTGGTGCACCGGCGGCGGCTGGTGGACACGCCCGACGATCGGCTCGAAGTCGTTGATGTTGAACGCCCATGGATAGAAGTGTCCGTCCCAGCCCACGACATCGAAAGGATGGTGGTCGAGCATGATCTCGTTGATGCCGTTGTACTGCTTCACCAGAATCGGAAAGTCTCCCATCTCGTCGACCGGCTCGACGAATGTCGGACGCCTGATGTCGCGCTCCGAGTAAGGCGCGCCTTCGATCAGCTGCCCGAATTCATTGTGATAGCGCTTGGGCCACCGCACGTGTCCCCTGCTCTCGAAGACCACGAGCTTTGGCTGCTGCTTGTCGTCCAGGTCGAAGCGATACCGGTGGAGAATGCCGCGGTGAATGACGAGATAGTCGCCCTCGTGAAAGGGCAGCGCGCCGTACGTGCTCTCCAGAACTCCCTTCCCCTTGCTGACGTACACCAGTTCGTCGCCCTGCGCATTCCGGTAGAAGTGCGCGTCGTTCTCGTCGGGCTCGACGTAGAGCATCGCGATGTCCTGATTGAAGAGCAGGGGAATCCGGTCGAGCGTCGCGCTTCCACCTTTCTTGGCGCGTGAAGTAAGGAAATGCCGGTGGTGGAGCGTCTGGTCCGGGTCGGCCTCGTACTTTATCTCCCGCACGCGACGCACGGACTTCACCGTCGTCGGCGGGTGGATGTGGTACATGAGCGCCGAAGTCCCGGTAAATCCCTCGTGTCCAACGAGCTCCTCGGCGTAGATGCCGCCGCCCGGCTTCTTGAACGCGATGTGCCGCTTGCGGGGAATCTGTCCGAGGGTGTGATAGATCGGCATGGTCTACAGGTTGCCGCGGAGATCCTGTTCGCGCTCGAGCGCCTCGAACAGCGCTTTGAAGTTTCCGGCGCCGAAGCTCTTCGCGCCCTTCCTCTGGATTATCTCGTAGAAGAGAGTCGGGCGGTCCTCCATCGGCTTCGAGAAAATCTGGAGGAGATACCCTTCCTCGTCACGATCGACGAGGATCCCAAGGTCGCGCAGGCGCGCCAGATCTTCATCGATGTGCCCGACTCGCTCGATGACGGTGTCGTAATAGGTTCCCGGAACGCGGAGGAAGTCCACTCCGTTGTCCCTCAGCTTCGTGACCGTGTCGACGATGTTGTCGGTCGCGATCGCGATGTGCTGGCATCCCGGTCCCTGATAAAACTCGAGATACTCGTCGATCTGCGATTTCTTCTTGCCCTTCGCCGGCTCGTTGAGCGGGAACTTGATGCGGCCGTTGCCGTTGGCGACGACTTTGGACATGAGGGCGGAGTACTCCGTTGAGATCGCCTTGTCGTCGAAGGAGATGAGCTGCGTGAACCCCAAGACGTCGGCGTAGTACTTGACCCACTTGTTCATCGCGCCGAGCTCGACGTTTCCGACGCAGTGGTCGATGTACTTGAGGCCTACGCCCTTCGCCTCGCCCCTGCTCGTGAACGGAACAAAACCGGGCATGAAGGGACCCTTGTAGTTCTTCCGCTCCACGAGGCTGTGAATGGTCTCGCCGTAGGTGTGGATGCCCGCGATCACAACCTCGCCGTGCTCGTCCACGAGCGCTTTCGGCTCGTACGCCGGCTTGGCTCCGCGCTCGACGGCGAGTCGAAACGCTTTTCTCGCGTCGTCCACCCAGAGCGCGATGTCCTTAACGCCATCGCCGTGCTTGTGGACGTGGGTCGCGATCTCGCTGTCGGGCCTCAAGGCAGTCGTGAGGACGAGCCGTACCTTGTCCTGCTCCAGAATGTAGCTCGCGCGATCGCGCGTTCCCGTCTCCGGCCCGCGGTACGCGAGGATCTTGTACCCGAAGACATTGCGATAGAAATGCGCGGCCTGCTTGGCGTTGCCGACGTAAAACTCTACGAAATCCGTTCCGTTGATCGGAAAGGTGTCCAAAACCTGGTCAGGTGCCGTAAGTGTCGCGGTTCCCATGACTTCTCCGGAATTCGGCGCGATGAGATTTGTGCGTTTTTTTTCCTGCTGGCCGGCTCCGATTGAGGGGAGATGGCGCCGGCTCAACTCTTAAATTAGCAAATAGGACACCGCAACGGGAGCGAATGGGAGGGAACGACTCGCGCGCTGGCATCCACAAAACCAAAGCAGGGAGCCGAAAGCTTTGCAGCTACGTTGCCGGGAGCTTTTCCCGCGGCGCAAGGAACTGCGGAAGCAGGTCTCATCGCCTGCGAGCAATGCTCGGCGAAGCGCGCGCGATCCAGAGAACTGCAAAACCATTGCGCCGGTATGAAAGCTCCCAGCAAAGCGGCACGTTTGGCTTACGGCCCCCTGCTTTGGTATTCGATGTCTCCAGGGATCAACCCCATCCCCTGGCCGATGTTCTCTTGTGCCTCGATGTCGAACACGACCTCGAGCGCCCCGCCCGGCTCGACCGCGTCCCATTGCTCGAACAGCTTGGCGCGCGTGGCTCTCACGCGAGCGACATCCTCCTCGGTGAGCTGCCGCTTAGGCGGCAGCCCATTCTCCGCGCAGTACTCGGCCAGCATCTGGTTCAGGTCGCGCGCCGATCCTGGTTCACCCGTGCTCCGCTCCAGATCGAAGAATCCCACGATCATTTCCGATATGTTCGCCTCGGGCGGGAGCTTTCCTCGCGGCCAGGGACTGCCGAAATCGGAGAATTCCCAGCCCGCTGCGACGAGTCCGTAGAAACCCCGACGGAGTCCGAGCGCGGTTTCGACGGCGTAGTGTGTGAGGTCGTGCTTCGGAAAGAAGGCGGCCTGTCCGCCCTGTTGCCGCTGCCACGTCGTCGTTCCATCAGCTCGCGTACAAGTGAGGGCGTTGCGCCCGTCGGTCCCCTTCTTTATGCGAATGACGATGCGCTTGGCGTCCGGCATGGACCCTATCTAATGCAGGGTTTCGCCTTTCTCCAGCATTTCAATGAAGGTCTTGATGCGTCGCTCCCGCGTCTCGGGCTTCTTCGCCGTCTGGATGCGCCAGGTAATCGCGTAGCTGTTCGTTCGGCTGAGAGTCTTGAAGAACATCTTCGCCTTCGGGTGGAGGTCCAATTCCTTCTCGAAATCCGCGGGCACGGCGGCTGCGCTGAAGGAATCGTAAGCGGCTTCCCACCGGCCATCCTTCCGGGCACGGTCGATCTGTTCG
>JBGPHO010000283.1:0-3673 GCA_041484425.1 Gemmatimonadaceae bacterium | reverse complement strand
ATGAATGTCATCGCGGACGCGAGGATCGTCGCGATAAGGGTCCAGCGTCGCTTTTCAGTCGCGGGCATGCTTTCGACGGTATTCAACTGCAACTGAACGGGCGGGAGGTATCAGTAGCATAGTTTTCAGTTGACCGTTCACTACGCCCGGACTTCACCGGCTCGCTTCAGGGTACAGGCAACTGCCTGTGCCATTTCGCACAATGATCTGGCCCGACAACCTAGCGGCGGTTCGCGCTGGAGTCGGGCGCGTAGTCGGCGGGCGCACAATCCGGATCGACGTCGTATCCGAGGTAATAGTACGCGTGCCAGCGGCGCGGAGCAGAGAGCGGTACGCCGGACCACGCCGTCGCGTGAATTCCCTCTTCGCTCGCGCAGGTCCGGAATCGCCAGGACAGTCTACCTGGCTCGACCGCAAGCATCACCGTATCCCCTCTCATTTGAGCCGGGGCAACTTTCCCCAGGATTAAGATCGGCACTCCGCGCCGTCCGACCGTATCACCGGGCGCGTCGACCACGTACTCCATGCTGTCAACCGATGCCCTTGGCGGGGGAAAGCACGGGCTCTTGCTCCGCTGGCCAAGCCGGCCCTCAGTGGCGTATTGCGGAAAGGCGGCGTGGACGACCGTGACCGGAGCGCCAGCGGGTAGCGTTGAGTCAGCTGACTCGAAGCACAGTCGCGTGCCCGAGGAATCCTGGTCCGCTACGAACATCCTCGGGGCGCCGTCCGGCGCGAAGACGGTCAAAGCTTTCGCCGCGGCGGAGATTTCGTCGGAACGCGGCTCGCGGCCGCATGCTGCAGCGATGACGATGCAGGCCACAACGATGCCGCGCTGTCTCACTCGAGCGCCAAACTGGTTACAGTTCCCGCCGCTTCATCTGGTTGACGGCGTAATCCACCGCTCTCGCAGTGAGCGCCATGTAGGTAATGCTCGGATTCTGGTTCGCGGTCGACGGCATGCACGCTCCGTCCGTCACGAACACGTTGGGCGCATCCCACACCTGATTGTGGGAATTGAGAACTGAAGTCTTCGGATCTCGCCCCATGCGCGCGGTACCGGTTTCGTGGATCACCAGGCCCGGTGGATTGTCTTGCTTGAACGGCCTGATGTTGGTCGCGCCCAGCGCCTCCAACATTTCCGTGGCGCTCACGACCATATCCTCCTGCATTTTCTTTTCGTTGTCGCTGTAAACGCAGCTCACTCGCAGAGCTGGAATCCCCCACGCATCGACGAGATGCGGATCCAGCTCGACGTAGTTCTCGTGGCGCGGAAGCATTTCGCCAAAGCCGCCGAACTCCATCTCCCATGGCCCGAGGTCGCCGCTCAGGGATTTCTTGAACGAGGGGCCGAAGCCAGGCATTTCCGTCCCGCGTTCCCAGCCCGGACGGTAGGCGCGACCTTCGAAGCCGTACCCACGAAGGAAATCCGGATGCTTCGTTTTCACGTTCCGGAAGCGGGGGACGTAAATCGCGTCGGGCCGGTTGCCGATCTCCCTGCGGTCCGTCGCGAATGGCAGCGTACCCACCGCGCCGCCATCCATGATGTGGTCCATCAGGTTGTGCCCCAGCTCGCCGCTGGAGCTGCCGAGACCATTGGGGAATTCACTCGTCCCCGAGTTGAGAAGGATGCGCGTCGATTCCATCGCTGAGGCGTTGAGAAAGATCACCTTCGCGTTGACGTCGAACATCTGCTTCGTGTTCGCGTCGATGACCCGCACTCCGGTCGCGCGCTTTTTTGCGGGATCGTAGATCACGCTGTGCACCACGCTGAATGGTCGTAGTGTCAGGCGTCCGGTTTTGCGCGCGGCTGGAAGCGTCGAGTTGATGCTGCTGAAGTACGAGAGCGTTATGCATCCGCGCGCACAATGCCCGCAGAGGTGGCACTTCTGCCGCCCCAGGTGATCCTCGGTCAAAACCGCCAGACGCGCGTTCGTTATCACGCGCTCACCGCCGAATTTCGTGAGGAGGATATCCCGCGACTTCTGCTCCGCCGCATTCAGGGGCCACGGAGTCTGGAACTCGCCGTCGGGCACCTGTGGGAGGTTCTCGCGCCGCCCCTGAATGCCGACGAATTTCTCGACATAGCTCCACCAAGGCGCCAGATCGTTGTACCGAAGCGGCCAGTCGACACCGTAGCCCTCTCTCGCATTCGCGGTGAAATCGAGATCGCTCCATCTGTAGACGCACCTGCCCCACATGATCGAGCGTCCGCCAACCTGCCGTCCGCGTATCCAGTAAAAGGGCTTGTCGTCCGGAAACGAATACGGGTTGTCGAGGTCGTTGACGAAAAACTTGGACGACCACTCGTCGCACGCACCCGTGTGCCGTTGGATGGGTTGATAGCGCTCGACCTGTTTGCGGTTACCCATCCCTCGATAACGCTTTTCCGACGGAGGCACATGCTCTACGTAGTCGACGGCCGGATCGATCGGCCGCCCAGCTTCGAGGACGATCGTGCGCAGTCCCTTCTCGGTCAGTTCTTTTGCCGCCCAGCCGCCGGAAATCCCCGATCCGACGACGATCGCATCATATGTCATTGGCGGCATGGTCAGACCGCCGGAGTGAACGGTACGTTGCCCTGATATCCATTGAAGAACATCTGCATCTTCAGGATCTCCTGCTCGACTCTGCTCGATGTGAAGAAGCCATAAACCGTCAGGGCCTTGAGTCGCCCGAACGCGAGGCCGGCGCCTGCCTTGTCTTCCCTCGCGGCATCGAGGACGGTCAGGAGCTCGACTTTCTTCGCCGCCGGTAAAGTGATAAACCGAGGTGAGCCCATCGCCGACGCGCGCACATCGATGTCGCGCAGGCCGGCGAGAAACGCGTCTTTCTCGTCGTCACGTGCCCGCTCGGTCAAGATGAGATCGATGAACTCCGGCACCTTCACGCTCGTCGCGCCCGGCGTGTCGGTCTCGGGGATGATCATCTCCGCGATGTTCGTGACCAGCGCTTGCTGATCGCGATTCAGCGTCCTGAACGGAACGTCGCCCAAGCGGAGGTGAAGCTCCTCTCCGAGCTTTATCGCGGCTTGGGCGCCGCGCGGGATGAAGGGCAGCGCGAGGGCAGCGCCGAGGAACTGTACGACTTCGCGTCTTCGCATGTCAGGACACCGGAGGGTGGACGATCCTGGAACCGCAGTGAGGCGAATCGAACGTAGGACGCAGACATCCAGCCGTCAAGCGAGGGCGACTCCGGTCGCCAACGGGGCAATCAGGGTTATCTAGTCCTCCATTTTGCCCAGGCTGGTTCTGACGAACTTCCCGCGCTGACCGATGAGAGTGATCCCGAGGGACATGGCGTAGAAAAAGAGGAGAACGGGTCTGAAACGGCCGGCGAACCTGTCGAGTACCAGGCCCCAGCCCAGCTGATATCCACCGCGCGTCGCTCGAGCCTTGTCGCTCATCTTCTCCCAACCTGTCGAGACCAGCTCGACACGAGTGTGGTCTCCTTCGGGCGAGAAAGTGATTTCGACGCGCTGGGCGTCCGACTCGGCCCTGGACGGATGAAAGCTGAAGACAACCCGGCGCGGTGGCTCGAGCGCGATGACCGTGCCCCACCGCATGCGCGTGCCGTCCTTGTGCTCCTCATAGATACGTCCGCCAGGTCGCGGCTCGAGCACCACGCGAGCGACCCTGCCGCCGCCGATGGAGTAGCTGTAGGAGGGCCACCATTT